>NZ_JAAHFV010000125.1:0-16192 GCF_010672755.1 Moorena sp. SIO1F2 | reverse complement strand
TTCCAACAATAGCGGGTCAGCTGCATCCAGTCCAATAGCAATTACAGGGGTTTTCATGGTAATATTCTAGATTTTATATATAAGTAAAGCTAATCCATAAGAGCAGGTCTGGTTGACTAATCATCATCTTATGGAGCAGGTAATTGGTAATTATTAATTGGTAATTATTAATTTATCATTACCTAGTTTACGATTACCGATTAGTAATTCCCGATTCCCATCCAGGGATTATTTTGGTTGGGAAGTGATTAACCGGATTTGATATAATGTTTCATTTCTCACTAAGAATAATTTAAGTAGTTATTTCCTAAGGGCGTTAACTAATAAAAAATAGGTAACTAATCAAACAATAGGGTTTTAGTCTAGTTATAGTCTGGATTAATCCAGGAAATTAAATCATTAATTTATATTGTTTTATTTTCGGGAATAGCGATTAGTCATAAGTCATAGTTTTAAATCATCTCCGGGAAACCTTCGAGGTTTTTTGAGTCTCAGCTTTACGCTGTGCCAATCTTCTGACTGAGCCATAATCGAAGTATTCCTGTGACTGGTAAAAGTAACCAATCGATTCATCTTTTTGAATGACACCATTAGCCACCAAACCCAAAACCGTCTGACCGGAACTATCTAACATTTGTTTAGCCACATTAGCATTAGCAAAATCCAGCACACCTGGTCGAGCCACCAACAACATGCCATCAGTCATTGGACTTAAGCAAAGGGCATCAGCAGTCAGAAGTAAGGGTGGGGCATCAATAATCACAAAGTCATATTGGGTTGAACATTCCTCAATCAGGGAAGCCATTTGCTTTGAATCCAGGAGTGCCAAAGGATTAGGAGGCATTACCCCAGCAGTGAGAACATCAAGATTTTCCATGGCTTGACAGATGGCAAGCTCTAGAGGCACTTCACCAATCAGTACCTGGCTCAAACCGGCCACATTCATTACTTGCCAAATATAATGCTGACAGGGGTGACGCATATCGGAATCAATCAGCAAAACCCGACGCCCCAGTTGAGCCATAGCAGCGGCCAAGTTTGCTGATACGGTAGATTTGCCTTCCTTGGAAACGGAGCTAGTGACTACAATAACTTTAAGTGGGTGATCAGACCTGAGAAATTTCAGATTCGCTTGAATCATCCGGTAGACTTCACTCACCATGGAATGAGGCTGGTCTGTTACGGGCAATTCCCCTCCGAAAAATAGGTCATCCCGACGACGGGATAGCTTCTTGTGCTTGAAAACTGGAATCACCCCTAGCACAGGATATCTTAATAACTGCTTGACTTCTTTGAGAGTTTTGATAGAGCGGTCTCTCATTTCCAAGAGCAAAACAGCAGTCGTGGCCAGTGTGACCCCCAACATCACCCCTAGAGCCAACACCTTTATTTTCTTATCACCTAAGGGCTTTTTAGGGACTATTGCTGGCTCAATGATGCGAGCATTAGCGGTATCTTGGTTTTCTGCGACCTTTAATTCATTGAGATTTTTCAACAGGGTTTCATAGGTCAAGCGGGCAGCTTGGAGTCGTTGTTCGAGCTGCTGCTGAGTTTGCTCCAACCGAGGAAGAACATTGACCCGTTGTTCATAGGCAATTCTAGCCTTAGCAAGAGTTGCTAATCCTTCTGCTAAACTTCGACGTTTGACTTCTGATTCAATAAAATCGCTAATCAGTTTTTGTTTGAGCTGGTCAACTTCTAAAAGCCCTTGAGTAATTTGTATCTGAGTACCAGCCAGACTCTGTGAGCCTAGTATTTGATCAATCTGCTGTTGTAAATGACCTCTGAGGGAGCTTTGCTGCTTGGTCAGCCGAATCATGACCGGGTGATTTTTACCGTAACGATTGTTCCCAACCGCTAATTGCCGCTCAACCTCTTGCAGTTCTTGGAGTACGCCCTGTACTGAAGTAGACTGACTCAGGGCACTGATAGCAATTGCCTGCTGGGGATTAAGACCCACCTGGTTTCTCAAGCCAGCAGCTTGGGCATTGGCTTCTTCAAGTTGAGCTTGAACTGTGGTAATTTGGCTGTCTAAGTCAGCCATCACCGCTACCAAAGACCTGGATTCTTCTGTGAGGGATACAACCTGATTGCGTTCCTTAAATTGGCGTAGAGCAGCTTCTGCTTGCCTGACATTGGCTTCACTTTGAGGAAGTTGGTTAGTAATAAACTCACGGGCTTTTGCTGCTTCCGACTTTTTAGATAGGATCTGATTCTCTATATAAAGCCTCATTAATTGATTGATCACCGCCGCCCCTTTTTCTGAGTTCTTACCTTTGTAGGAAAGCCTAACCACATCGGTGCCACCCACAATTTTGACAGTGAGCTTTCTTTTGAGGGCTTCCGGTTCCCAAGGTAGACCTTCGTTATCAGTGAGGTTGAGTTGATCAATGATCTGTTGCAGAAGCGGGTGGGAGTAAATCACCTCAATTTCAGTACTCAGAGGGTTCTGGGCATCAACCAGAGGGCGTAACTGTTCAATTTCCTCCCCCAACCCAGTCAAGAAAGGGGTTCGGTCTATTTTAAACAGTAGTTTTCCTTCAGCTTCATAGGAAGGCTTGAGAAACAAGGTAGACCAGGCCGCTGAGATAACTGTAAATAGGAAAATAGCAACCGCTGGCAGCCAACGACGTTTCAATAGTAGTAAGTATTGGCTAATATCGATATCTATAGAACTTCTAGACTCCATAAGTTCTTAAGGGACTCCCCCTAGGTAGATTGCACAATAAAATAATTTTTGGTATTGGGGCCGATTAGCTACCAAACCTGCCATCCGTCAGATGCAACCTATATATGGAAATAACCAATTATATTGAAATAATAATACAAGTAAATCATATCAAAAGTCCCTGGACATTAAAGAGTTGGTAAAGATCTGCAAATTTTCCGTGCTTCTTGTGACCATAAGAAAGTTAAGGGGCTGACTGGGTGTAGGACAAACGGGGTTAGGGGGTAGGGTTTTTCGACCGATGGTTGTGTCAGTAAGACCAGCAATCCCTGGAGCTGTTTACTGTTCTATCTTCCGAGTTAACCCAAACCCGGTCACCCTACCCCCGCTGGCTCCATTTCTGGCTAAACTTTTACCAAATTGAACCATTCTGTTGGTCAGTGAGTCTAAATAACATCGGAAAACAAAGCGGTGAGGGAGAACCCACAGTTGTCAGTCAGATCAGCCCAGGCTTCCAAAGAAGATTCTGCTGCTGCAAAAACAACCAGCACAGACACAGAGTTGGTATTGCAGTGCCAACAGGGGAACCAGCAGAGTTTTCGCCAACTATACCGACGCTATCAGCAGCGGGTCAGGTCAACTATCTATCAGCTATGTGGTGCTTATGCTCTTGATGATTTAGTACAAGAGGTGTTCCTACGAGTTTGGAAAGGCTTACCAAAACTACGGCAACCTTCACAGTTCTCCACCTGGCTTTACCGCATCTGCTGGAATGTGGCATCGGATCAGCGGGGCAAGTTGCAACGGCAACGTGCCTTCAACCTTCAACTTCCAGAGGACACAGCTGATCTACCCCTAAAAAATGCCAAGTCTTCCTACACTCCCGATCTTATGCAGTTGCACTATCAGGACATTATTCAACAAGCAATGCAGCAACTGAGCTTGAACCATCGTGCTGTGCTGGTGCTACATGATTTAGAGGATGTGCCACAAAAGGAAGTTGCTAAAATTTTGGGCATAGCTATCGGAACGGTTAAGTCTCGTCTTTTCCACGCTCGAACTTCCCTACGGAAATATATCATCCAACAACAAGGAGAGATGCCATGACTCAGTTTCAACCTGATGACCAACAATGGCAAGCATTTCTGCGCCAACATCGACCTACTCCTCCACCAGCAGCATTTGACTTGGAGGAACGAGTAATCAATGCGATCGCTAAATCCCCACCGCCTAGTCGTAAACCAGAGCTTTGGTTACTTCCATCAGCCATCGCTGTTGGTTTACTGATGGCTTGGAGTGGTTACCACACCCACAACTTAACCACTCTAGAAGCTTTCTTAGAGAAAAATTGGCATGGAGTTGTGGGAGAGACATCGGTGAGCAATGTCATTCATACTCCACCAGCTGATTGGATGATATTAGCCAATACTGGACAATAAATGCGCATAGTAGGAACCATCACCTCAGGATCTCCTATAGAGGATAAGGTTTGACCTGTTAAAAGGTTGGCTCTAGCCAACGGCTATGGCAAGGTAAAAGTGGGTTGTCAACCTTCAACCTTGGCCTTTCGGCCACGCTACGCGAACAACCTTCAACCTTGGCCTTTCGGCCACGCTACGCGAACAACTTTCACCCTTGGCCTTTCGGCCACGCTACGCGAACAACCTTCACCCTTGGCCTTTCGGCCACGCTACGCGAACAACCTTCAACCTTGGCCTTTCGGCCACGCTACGCGAACAACCTTCAAGTTGAATTTTCAACCTTAAATATTTCTTACAAACTTTAAATTAAAGACATTTATAGGTAACTTCCATGCTGTTACGTCCAGGTTATGTTTTGTCAATTCTCTTGGTTACCCTGACTGGCTGCACTGCTGTAGCTAATACCAAGCCTATAACCTCTCAATTGATTCCCAGCCCTGAGGGTCAACAACACCCAAAATCGAGTAAGCATAGGTTAATGAGGCAACTCAAGCTCAACCAGGTGCAAAGGCAGCAGCTAAAAGCTATTAAGCTAGAGTATGAAGAATCCATTATAGATCTTCGCCAGGAAGTAAGTCAAGCGAAGCTGACATTAAGTGACTTGATGGTGGGTACAGCTGACAGAGAAACTATCCGCACTCAATACCAACAGGTTCAATTATTGAACCAGCAGCTAGGAAAGTTACACTTTGAGAGTATGTTGCAGATGCGAGAGGTGATGACTCCTGAACAACGCATCAAGTTTGCTCAATTCATGAGACAGCGCAGCAACCAAAATCCTTTATCGGATTAAGTAGAACCACAAAGGATAAGGATTTTGAGATTTATTTATCTACATGGTTTCGCATCTAGCCCTGAGTCAGCCAAGGCGGTGTATCTACAGCAGGCTTTTGCTGGCCTCAATGTCGCTCTAGTAGTTCCTGACCTTAATCAAGATGACTTTAACCATTTAACAATAAGTCGCCAGCTTAGTCAAGTGGGAGCATTACTGCCCTTAGATGGAACACCAGTCACTTTAATTGGTTCTAGTTTGGGTGCTTTTACCGCTGCACACTTAGCACAAAAACATCCACAAATCAAGAGACTGGTTCTACTAGCACCAGCATTTGGATTCCTTGGCCATTGGTTGCCGAAATTAGGAGCAGAACAGCTCAATCAGTGGCGCTCCGAGGGATATCTAGAGATTTACCATTACCGAGAAAAGAGATCGCTGCCCTTACACTACCAGTTTCTAGAAGATGCCCGTCATTATGAGGGTTTGGAGCTAGGGCGACAAGTACCTACGCTGATTCTACATGGGTGCTATGATGACGTGATTCCTATCATCGCGAGTCGTGATTATGCTAGTAAGCGCCCTTGGGTGCAATTGGTTGAATTGGAGAGCGAACATGGTTTGCGGGATGTGATGGAGTTAATTTGGGCAGCAGTTCGGGAATTTTGTAATATTTAGGCTTGAAGGTTAGTCGGTTGCTCCCCTTTGGCGTCCCTTGTCGGGTAGGTTAGTCGCTTCAGGGGTGAGCTACTCCAACCCAACTCCAACTCCACACCAACCCAACACCAACCAGCCAATTCCCCCTAAGCCTAATAACACCGGAGTCAACCAATTCCCCCAGCGCACATACAACGTCTGAGTCTGTCGTCGATAAATCGTATCTGCGTGCAACTCATAGGTATTAATCCCCGATAGCCATAGTGTTTTGCCATGGGGGTCTACAATACCGGAATAGCCGGTATTGGTTGCTCTAACTGTCCACCTATCTGTTTCAATGGAGCGCATTACATCTTGAGCATAGTGCTGGGCAGGCATAGTATTACTGTAATGGGCATTATTGGATGCAGTGATAATAAACTGCCCACCAGCGGCAGCTTGATAGCGGAAGTGGTCGGCAAAAGCTGACTCATAACAAATTCCTACCACTGCTTGACCAAAGGGCGTTTCTAATAATTGGTCAGGTTTACCTGGTGCTAAGTGAGCATCAAGAGGGGATAGTCGATCAATTAAACGTCCTAAGAATTCTTCAAAAGGAATATATTCTCCTAATGGCACTAATTTGACCTTATCGTAACGGCTGAAGGTCTCACCAGTACCGGTGACAGTAAACAAACTATTGGTAAGGCTACGCCCTCTTTGCCCATAGCCTCCTACCCAAACTAAAACCCCTTTATCTAATATTGCTGAGTAGAAGGAACTACGAGTGCGAACCTGTTCTTGCCAAAGAAAAGGTAAGGCAGTTTCAGGAGTTAGCACTGCGTCTACTTTTTGATCTGCCAATGTCTGATACCCAGTAGTGTAACCTTTTATAGCACGCCGCCATCCAGCAGAGTAAAGTTTGATTTCATTGGGGATATTTCCTTGAATAATACCGACGTTAATAGCAGAATCTTTTGATTGCTCAATTGGTTTGCTATACAGTAACCATCCGAGCAGATGTAAGCTGATTAATAAACCGATTGCTATACCCAAAAGGGTTGTTCGCGTTCGCGCAGCGTCGGCTTTGCCGAAAGCGTGGCCTTTTGGCCAAGGTTTGTAGGGGTTTAATGTTGAAGGTTGTTCGCGTTCGCGCAGCGTCGGCTTTGCCGAAAGCGTGGCCTTTTGGCCAAGGTTTGTAGGGGTTGAAGGTTGCAGGTTTGTAGGGGTTGAAGGTTCAAGGTTTGTAGGGGTTGAAGGTTCAAGGTTTGTAGGGGTTGAAGGTTCAAGGTTGTTGTGATCACTTTCAACGTTCAACCTGCCAACATTAAACCTGCCAACATTAAACCTGCCAACATTAAACCTGCCAACATTAAACCTGCCAACGTTAAACCTGCCAACCTTCAACCTGCTAACTTTCAACCTGCTAACTTTCAACTGATTAAGGTTAAACTGATTAAGGGTTAATCCGCTTTCAGCTATTAAACCATTGACGGCGACAATAGCTGCTGTAACTGTTATCGGACCGGATAATTGACCGAGGTGCAAAATTATCAGGTTATGGGGACTTTGGGTATAGGATAAGGAAGACCAGTACAGGGGACTCATACTCCGCAGGGTTTCTATGCCACACCACAAGCCTGTACCGATTAGAACCCGCAAGCAGGAGGTTAAAAGAAAATAGTTTTGAGTGGGGATAGGGAGATTTATATCAGGATTTATATCAGGATTTATATCACGTTGTTGTGTAGCTTTGGTGGATGGGAATTTACAGCGGTTTTCAGATGAATTGACCTCATTACCTTTAGCTGCAAGCCCCCTAAATCCCCCAATTCTGGGGGACTTTAACTCAAGAACCCCCCAAAGTTGGGGGGCTAGGGGGGCGAAACTTGCTGTAATTGATTGAGTTATAGAGATTGCTATAGCCCAGACAGCTACTAGGAGTGCTCCCCAGAGGGTAATGAATATCCAGCAGAATAATGCGATCGCAATACTAGCTAGCCATGGTACCCCCATCCAATCCATCGGGTGAATACCAGTAATCCAAGATAGAGCTAAACCGTGATAACCGATACCCCAGATCAGACCAGATAAAGCATTGCCACGAATACTCTGACCCCTGACGACTATGAACCATAGCGGCACTAGGGCAATCCACGCTAGGGGCCAAGCTTCTGTTGGTGATGGTGTCAGTCCCATCAGGATGCCACCGATTAACGCTAATAGAGCAGTTATCAATTTGGTGAGGTACAAATTTCTAGGTTTTAGGGAGTAGGTTTTAGGGATTAGGGAGTAGGGTTAAGAGTTTGTTTAGTTGTGATTACGGGCGCTGGTATGGATGGGAGTCTTTAAAAAGACTGTGTACCTCATGATTATGAAAATTGCTATATATTCAAAAAGTCTCAAGTTGGCGGACCACCTGCTACACGATACAACGTTGTGTAGTAATGCACTAGACCACTACCCACTGCTATAGCGTAGAGCAAAGTTACTAAAACAGCCACCCGACGTTGCCAACGCCAAACTTGCATCAAGCCTGCTGCTAGAAGAATTAAGAAATAGGGGGATACAATTAGTAGATAGCGAGCTTTCCATATGGAACTGGAAACATAGGATATCAATAAGATAGATCCGGCAGGTAATAATGCCCACACTTTAATCCACCAGAGTTTTGTTGAGGGGTGCCTGCTCAATAGAGCTATAGCAAGCAAGCCGATTGCCATGGCTGTATATGCCATGTAATAGAGCAAAGGTACAATATTTGAGGTTAATACATGCTCCACAAGCCAGTCCATGATAGACTGCTGATTGAGCTGTTTCATCAGGTCGTTGGCACTGATGCCTGACCCTAGTAAGTGTCTCAATGGCCAGAAAACTGTCAAGTGGGTGACTTCAGAGACAATTAAGATCATGTTGGGTTTTGGGTACTGTGTCACCCAACCTTTGAGGAATTTAGTGGAAGAATCATTAACTGCTGATACTAAAGGAAGCCAACAACTCCCAATCAGCAGCAGCCTAATCCCAAAGGCAAATAATCGGCGCTTTTGATTACGGAACTGCCATCCAATTAATACCAGATCTGGCAGAAACAAGGTCACACTAACCGGAGTAGTCACAAGGGCTAGAAACCTGCCCACAGCCCACCAGTTGATGGCAGCAAACCTAGGATTTTCAAGGGCATGAGCTAGAGCCAAGGTACCCCCCAAACTTAAGAAGGGGATTAGGGTGTACATCCTTACCTCTTGGGCATGGTTGATAAACAGAGGTGAGAGGGTTAGTAACAGGGCGGCAATCAAGCCAACTGGCTTTCCAGCTAAGCGACGACCCAACAGGTAGATTAGGAAGACACTGCCTAGTCCAAAAATCACAGATAGCCCACGCAACCAAACGGTGCTAGTGCTAAACTTCATCCAAATGTACAGGATCATGAAATAAAAGGGACGTGTCAGATTCTTCGGAGGCAGTGATATCCCACTCTGGGTTTTGTTAATGCTAAATAGTTCATCGTACCATAAGCTTTCTGTGCCGAGTTGATATAGGTACAACCCAGTAGCGACTAGTAAAATTAGGCCGATCGGCATCCACTTCTCGAGCCAATTTGCTCTTATTCCAAGTGCTGGTGTATTCAGTTTCATAGTGATGCAAAGTTAATTCAAATTAGTTAACTCAAATTAGGGATTGCAATCGCAATCCTAGTACTCTGTCAATTTAGTTTTGAAAATTAGGATAAGGTGTTAGGTGTTAGGTTTTCGTATTTAATCCCTAGGGCTATCAGCTCTAATGCTTAATAGTAATTAAATGTAATAGTAGAGGATTTTCCAGTTTCTAAGACCAAAACCGAAAATCTTTATCAGATATTTATTTAGATATAAAATCTTTATCAAATATTTATTTTTGCTGAGTGATCAACGGCGTAATTGTTCTCTTGCCTGCTGACGCAGATTCCTTGCATTGGGGTGATTCGGTTGGATTTGAAGTGCGTTTTCCATGGCATTGATTGCTTCCTTGTATTGACCTTTGGCCCAATAGGCTGCCCCTAGATTACTCCAAGCATCAGCAGAATTAGGATTGAGTTGAAGTGCCCGCTCATAAGCTTTTATGGCCTCACTGTAGCGCTTGAGTTTATGGAGGGCTACTCCTCGGTTAATCCAGGCGTCAGCAAAATCGGGCTTGATTGCGATCGCTTTCTCGTATAGTTCTAGGGCTGCTAGAGTGTTTTGGGATTCCAGAGCTGCACCTTTACTCCACAATGCTTCTGGGTAGTCAGGTTTAAGGGCAAGGGCTTGATCGCAGGCAGCCAGTCCTTCTGGAGTACGCCCTAAGGAATTGAGGCTATAGCAACGACCCCAATGAGCTTCTGCTAAATTTGAGTCCCTTGCGATCGCTTTTTCATAAGTCATCAGTGCTTGCTGGTACTTTCCTGCTTGCCGCAAGCTCTCCCCTTGGCTGTTTAATTCTATTGCAGTTGGTTGTGTTTCCGTTGGTTGTGTTTCCGGGTCGGATGGCGATTTTGCAGCTGATTCGGTATCCGAGCCGGGAATAGTTTTTTGGACTGAGCTGGTAGTAGTGCTTTCAGGGGTGTTGCTAACTACCGCTGGGGTTGCAGGTTTTGACTCAGAGGTGGTAGTCGAGGTTTCCGCAACGGTATCGCTAATGTTGTCAGTAATATTGTCAGTTTGAGTGACAAGTTTCGGAACTAGAAAAGTCTTAGTACCGATCACAGAAATACTGATACCCATCCCTGCTAAGACAGTAATCATCAACCAAGGCTTAGTTAACCATCTTCGGATGATCTCTGATCTGGCCTGGGTTTGTGCTGATGTTGCTGAAACAGAAACAGTCTCTTCCGGAACTGTAGCAGACATAGCTATTGTTGGTGCAGCAGTTAGCCTCTGAACTGCTGCCAACGCTTCTACTGCGGTCGGGTAGCGGTCACGGAAATCATAGCGCACCATACAGTCAAGGATATCCGCTAATTCTGAGTTAACTTGGATGTTAACTTGGACGCGATCGCGCCAGTTGATTTCCCCTGTTTCGGAGTTTTCTTTCAGGAACTTGGGATGAATTCCGGTTAATGCCTGGATACCTACCATACCCACCGCATAGATATCGCTGCTAAAACGAGGATTGCCACCAAACTGTTCTTTGGGGGTGTAGCCATGACTGCCAATAGCAATGGTTTTGGTTTGCCCCGTTTCAGGATCGATAATCTGGGTGCTAGCTTGCTTAACTGCCCCAAAATCAATCATGACTATTCTATTATCCTTGCGGCGGCGGATCAGGTTTGGGGGTTTGATATCACGATGGATCACACGTTGCTCATGGACAAATACTAGGACTTGTAGAATGTCTTGCAACAGAGCAATCACTCGATTTGATTCCCAAGGCTGACGGATTTCTTGGTTGAGGGGTTCTCCATCAATAAATTCTTGGGCCAGATAAAACTCCTGATTTTCCTCAAAATGTGCCAGCAACTGGGGGATCTGATCGTGGTTACCCAGCTGGTAGAGGACTTGGGCTTCTCGCTCAAATAGGCGTTTGGCAATTTCCAAACACTGAGGATCCGTCACCTGGGGTTTGAGCTGTTTGATCACACATTGGGGAGTTCCTGGCAAGTGCAAATCCCGTGCCAGAAACGTTTGACCAAACCCACCTGCTCCCAGCTTGCTGATGATTTTGTAGCGACCGCCTAAGGGGTTTGCAGAATTTATCAGTTGATTGTTCATGTGTTTAGCTTTGATTCTACTCGCTATCCCAGACGTCGCTACAGGTTTACAGGGTTCTATAAGCCTAAGTTTAGTTTATTTATCAATTTTAACCGTATACACCCAGTCTTTATATTTCGGTTCCCGATTTTCGGTAATTGCTGCTAGCATCTCCTTGAGCTTTTCGGTTATTGGTCTGTTTGGAGATAAGTGATAGTTTTCGATTCGTTTAACTGGGGTGATCTTTGCCGCTGTCCCACTCAGAAATACTTCATCGGCAATAAATAGTTCTGATTTATCCACTGGTCGTTGTATAGTTGGCAAGCCCATGTCTTTAGCAAGGGTCAGAATACTATCCCGAGTAATTCCTTCTAGGATATCCTGATCGAATCCAGGGGTAATCAGCTGGCCATTTCTGACCACAAAGATATTCATCCCAGAAGCTTCCGATACTTTCCCCTCAGAATTCATCATAATGGCTTCATCAAAGCGAGACTCTACTGCTTCGCTTTTCGCCAAGGAAGACGTAATATAAGCTCCACTAATTTTACCTCTCAAGGGTAAACTTTGGTCTTGTTGTCGATACCATGAACTAATCCGACAGCTAACTCCCTCAGGAGATAAATAATCTCCTAATTCTAATCCATAAACAAAAAAGTCTTTTTCAATATTATGGAGTCGCGGGGAAATTCCTAAATCTGACGTGTAGACAAAAGGGCGGATATAAAACGACTTAGTTGGTTTATTTTGTTTGATAAACTCAACGATAATAGTCTCGATTTTATCAGGAGGTAAATTGTAGTGTAATAACCGAGCACTATTACTTAGGCGTTGGCAATGGCGGTCTAACCGAAACAGTAAACATTGCTGTGGGTTTTTTGGGTCAGGGATACAGCGTAATCCGCCAAAAGCTCCCGTGCCGTAGTGCAAGGCATGGGTAGCAATGGAGATTTTGGCGTCAGTGAAAGGGACAAACTTGTTCTGAAAGTAAGCAATGGGCAAAAAATCAGGCATAGTTAAAATCAGTGCTTTAAGATTAATTTACCTCAGTTTAACGAGTGGCTGACAGCATGCTCTCCATGGCATTTAGCCTTGTTGTCACTCCCTCAGGGGGAACTGGCTCCTCCCCACGACCTACCCAAAACCCTACACCGGACACCTTATCTATTTTTCACCCTTTTTGTCATCCCCTTAGCATCGGTGGGTATAGTTGAAAAACAACGCTTAATGTGCTAATCAAAACTCAGCACTCAAAACTGACCCTCTCAGCACTGATCCACTATGTTCTAGTTAGCAGGAGTGAAATCTTGGCTGAACCTATTTATGTTCAATTGACCTGGGAAGACCCAGAAACCGGCGAGTTAAAGAAACCTGTTCTGAGACCGCCCATTGCTGTTGGTCGAGAAAATGACCATTTGCCAGCACACTTAGCAGGTCAATCTGTGTCTCATCTGGTACTTCTTGACAAGGAGATTTCCCGGTATCACGCCCTGATCACAGTGGCTAATACCCAACTCTATGTTACTGACAGCAGCGCCAACGGCACGTTTATTAACGGGCGGAAGATTCGCTCTGGTATTCAACCTTTTTCAAGCAAGGATACCCTGCGGATTGGTCCGTACAAGATTACAGCGACCTTGAAACGGGAAAATGACCTGAACGCCACTGCACAGAACTTTGACCAGACTAGTCTATTAGGAGAGAAAAGTGTCACTAACTCTCTGCCCAATAATAAACCTGTGGTTTGGTTGATTGGCTTAGTGGTACTGTTAATAATGGGAGTCGGCACCTGGGCCGTGGTCAGCGGTCTGCTGGAGGGGTTAAAACCGGGAACGCCAGACCAGGAAAACGATTCCTCCACACATTTAGAACGGGTAGTCTAGCACAGCTAGTTAGCTAAACCTTAACCATGAGATTCTAATGTTATCGAAAATAGAACCTAAATGGAACGTCACCTATGGAATCTCTTCTGAATGTTCGATTTTCCATTAACCCTTTCCCAAGGGTTAGGTTTCAGCGTTCCTTGGGATTGGTTTTGCTAGGTGTACTTACCCTACTGCTCACCCTATTACCAGCCTCTACCTTAGCACAGGAATCTTTTGCAAATGGCACTAAGAAAGCTCCTGTGGTAGTGGATGGTATTGAATTATTTCAAGTCGGCAACGCTGGCAACTTTAGCGCTACTGAGCGAGCCGAGCTGATCAATCAGCGCTTAGCAAGGGAGGTGAAATCCCTACAAAAACCTGAATATGTGGACATTGAATATGTCGGGCAAAACGAGGGGATTCTTCGTACCAAGTTTACCGAGCGGATTCTGGTCACGATTACCAAGGCCGATCAAATTCCTGATACTGATCCTCTTGAGCAAGCCGAAAAATGGGAGAAGCTGATTGAAAAGGCGATCCGGCAGGGCAAACGACAGCGGATGCCAGATTATAGTCGTCAGGCAGTAAGGTTTACAAGCATAGTGCTGGTGTTGTTAATCCTGTTGTACTTGCTGTTACGGGTCTTCAGGCAATTTGCCTTGCGGAAACTGACCTCCTGGCTAGGGAATCCGGCTTCGCCTTTTTTCCCTTGGCACGACCCAGCTAAATTATTTCTCGGGGCAGCCCTGTTAGGGTTACAGCTTATCCTGTGGACTACAGTTATCTTAACCATTAGTGACCTATTTCCCCAAGTTCGCAGTTGGCGTTATGAACTGTTAAACTTCCTCAAGTCTCCTGTAATTGGTTCCGGAGAAAGCAAGTATTCTGCGATCCAAGTGCTGCTGTTGGTGGTATTAACCGTTGTGCTATGGTTTGGGGTTAGTGCCCTCACCAGGCTATTGAGGCGTTACATCTTGGGGAAAACTGGCGCTGATTCAGGGGTGCAAGAGGTGATTGCTACCCTGATCCAGTATGTCCTGACGTTTTTGGGCATGATTATCATACTCCAAAGTTCTGGGTTGGATTTAAGTTCCCTAACCATTTTTGCTAGTGTCTTAGGGGTGGGAATTGGCTTTGGTGTGCAAAATATTGCTAACAACTTTATCAGTGGCTTAATTATCACCCTAGAGCGACCGATTCAACTGGGGGATTTTATTAAGGTCAACGATTTGGTGGGAACTGTGCAGCGAATGGGTTCCCGCAGTACAGAGATTTGCACCTTGGATAAAGTGACAATAATTGTGCCCAATGCCCGCTTTTTAGAAACTGAGGTGATTAACTGGAGTCACGGTAACCCGATTTCCCGGCTCAAGATTCCTGTAGGAGTGGCTTACGGATCTGATGTGGAGCAGGTCAAGAAGGCACTGTTGGCAGCTGCGAAGAGTCACCCGGAAGTGTTACTAAGGCCCTATCCCCAAGTTTGGTTTCAGGAATTTGGTGAGAGTGCCCTCAAGTTTGAGCTGTTGGTCTGGACTGGAGACCCCAAGCGGCAGCCTAAAATCAAGAGTGACCTCAACTACCGGATTGAGAAAAGTCTGCGTCGCTATGATATCCATATACCATTTCCTCAACGAGACCTCCATGTGCGATCGCCTCAGTTAGAGAAATTGCTGACCGCTTGGCTAGGGGAACGTCAGCCAAAACCGCCCGAAAACCAACTCTATATTCCCAATGGGTATCAGTCTCAGCAGCTACCCCAGGATTCCTTAGTTTCAGGTTTCCTAGAGCCTATGGATGAGATAGATCAAGACTCTTACCCTACGGCTCCTTTCCAAGAGGATATGATAACACTAGACATTGAAACCTTGGTCGAAGAAATGCGTCAACCAGAAGCGTTGGATATTAAAGACCGTCGCTATCGTCTCAATAGCTATGGATGCTGTTTTGTTGGCTCAGAAGCGGTAGATTGGTTGGTAAAACGGTGTAATTCTACTCGGGAAGACGCAGTTGCTATTGGACAGATACTGATTAATCGAGGTATTATTCATCATGTCGCAGATGATCATCCTTTCCGAGATGATTATTTGTTTTACCGTTTTTATTTAGATGAGAATTAAGTTAAGCTATCAGCTTTCAGTTATCAGGTATCAGCTTAAGCGCTACGCGCACGCTACGCGAACAGCTATTAGCTAAGAGCTATTAGCTATCAGGTATCAGCTATCAGCTTATGCAGGCTAGATCACAGGCTAGAAGCCTGTGCCACGCAAACTACAGTAACAGGCAAAGGCCAAAGGCTGAGCACTGACCGCTGACCACTGACCACTGACCACTGACCGCTGACCACTGACCGCTGAATACTTAGATTAATTTCAATAACAGAATAAAGAATCGCGAGTCTTAACACCAGTTATAGTATTCTTACCAGAAGCTTTTTTGCATAGCTTCCGGTCTTGGTTATAATCCAAAATTGCAAACGTGAAGTCAGCGCCAGTAATATCTGCACCCTTAAATTTAGATTTCGACATAAATGCATCTTCAAACACTGCATCGGTTAAGTCTGCTTTCTTGAAGGTAGATCCATTAATGAATGCATAGGTAAAATCGGCTCCATGTAGGTTAGCATTCGTGAAATTAACTTTGGTAATATCCGCACCTATAAACTTAGCGTTGCTCAAGTTAGCTGACTGTAAATTGACATTGCTAAAAACCTTGTAACTAAAGTTTTTACCGGAGAAATCCTTACCGCTTAGATCCTTGTTTTCAAAGTCAGCGTTAATGGTGGCAGCGCTTTGGGCTTGGGCTGGCAGAGGCAAGACTAATATAGTTAGTGCTAGTAGAAAGGCTGCCAGGTGTAGAAAGTACTTACCGTACTTCATGAATTGCTCTAATCCTCCTTTTGATTAAAATTTGCTGACAAGGGTAACTATAGCACTTATCATAGTCATGAGGTACAAAATTCTCGGCTTTAGGGAGCAGGGAGCAGGGAGCAGGAAGCAGGTAAGATGGAAGAGGGAATAGGTAAAAAATTCTGTGTACCTTATAGCTATAAGAAACGCTATATAGGA
>NZ_JAAHFV010000124.1:0-16306 GCF_010672755.1 Moorena sp. SIO1F2 | reverse complement strand
TAGAAGGGAGAAGGGAGAATTAAGAAGGGAGAATGGAGAATTAAGAATGTAGAATGGAGAATTAAGAATGTAGAATGGTTAAGGCTGAATGGTGAATGGTTAAGACAGAAGCCAGAATGGTGAAGGCAGAAGGCAGAATGGTGAAGGCATAATTCTTAATTCTTAATTTTTAATTCTTAATTCTTAATTCTTAATTCTTAATTCCTAATTCTCAATTCTTAATTCTCAATTCCCAATTCTAAATTCTTATCTTGATTCAGCAACGCCAAATTACTTAGTAAAGCACTGCACTTGGTCCTTCAGAAATACCAGTCTTGGGGACTTCTTTGTCTCCAACCCATTCAGAACCATTAAATACATTACACCACATCCATCCACTGTCCTCTCGCCCTTGATGTAACAGGTAAATTTCGTCATTATATACGACTGCTGATGGTCCAGCAGTTATCCCAGTTTTATGTATCTTGTGATCTCCAGCCCACTCATCGCCATCGAAGACATTGCACCAGAGCCAACCGTTATCACCTCTGCCCTCGTGAAACACGTATATTTGACCGTTGTAGACTAATGCATCTGGATCATCGGTTAAACCTGTGCCCCGTACCTCTTTATCTCCAGCCCACTCATTGCCATCAAAAACGTTATACCACAGCCAACCACTATCCCCCCGTCCTTGGTGGAACACATAGAGAAGGTCATTGTATACTACTGCTGATGGACTAGAAGTAATTCCGGTCTTAGGAACTTTTTGATCCCCAGCCCACTCATTGCCATCAAAAACGTTATACCACAGCCAACCACTATCCCCTCGTCCTTGGTGGAACACATAGAGAAGGTCATTGTATACTACTGCTGATGGGCCAGCACTTATACCAGTATTACCAATTTCTTGATCTCCAGCCCACTCATTGCCATCAAAAACGTTATACCAGAGCCAGCCACTATCTCCCCGTCCTTGGTGGAACACATAGAGAAGGTCATTGTATACTACTGCTGATGGATCTCCTGTCATCCCAGTTTTATGAACTTTTTCATCTCCAAGCCACTCATTGCCATCAAAAACGTTATACCAGAGCCAGCCACTATCTCCTCGCCCCTGATGAAATACGTAGATGTTGCTCATTGTTTGTTTCCTATTTCTCTGTAGTTAATCATACTAATACAACCTGGGGGGGTGACATGCAAGGTGAAATCTTTTCTGGGTAATAATTTCAGCCTATAAGTTACAAAAAGATACATTCTTTTAGGCTAAAGGGGGTAAGGATAGGAGGGTTTATTTACCCGAAAGTGCGTTCGCGGAGCGGCTCTGAAGAGCATCGCGTTTGTAAATGATTGGTTGAATGTCAGAGGTCACCAACCAGGAGCGCTGTTGTGTCCAATCCGCAAAGGGGGACAGATACAGAACAGAAAGATGACCCCCCAGGGGGTGTTGTTGATTTTGCAGAAGCGGGCTAAAGAAGCTGGGGTGGAATCCTTTTCTCCCCATGATTTTCGCAGGACTTTTTGCTCTGATTTACTGGATGCTGGGGTTGATATTGTGACGGTACAAAAGTTGGCTGGCCATGCCTCCCCTGTGACTACGGCTAAGTATGATAGGCGAGGGGAGGAGGTGAAGCGTAGGGCGGTTCAGAAATTGGGGTTTTAGGAGGAGACACTACCCGATTGACCTTTGGTCACGCTACGCGATCGCATCTGTTTTCCTACAATGGAACATGAGGGTGCCAATCAGCCGTTGGGTAATTTTAGGAATCCAATGAGTGTCCACTGGTCTCGCAACCGTCGGGCTAGCTGAGACCAAGGGTGGAGTGGACGCGGGGGTGCGATCGCACCTAGGGAACGCGATCAGCTTCGCTGCGCCAAAGGCGATGAAGCAAAGCTTCCGCTAAGAGCGATCGCAAGTGTTTCTGTAAAGCTATAATACTCTACCACGTTACATGGCTGGATTCTAGTAGTTTTTCTAGATGATCGATGGTCTCTTCAATGAGTTCTTTATTCTCTTCAGGAAACTCACCATGAACAGTAATCATTCCTTTTTCGTTGTTGAGCGTAATTTCGCTATCAATTAAAAGAATTCGTAAGTGTTTAAGTGTTCGTTCAATTCGAGGTAGTTTATTTTCGGTAAATTTGCCTGTCATAAGAACCCCTGGTACTTGGTGATAAGATGTATCTTTGGTAGATAAAATCGAAGGAGAAGTATCAGTATTCGTTTTATGGCGAATATAGCCGTCTTCCACTTCTAAATCCAATTTTTTCATCAAAGAATAGAAACAAGATGGATAAAGCTTTGAGCCTTTAAGAAATCGTTTAACCGTTGATACAGATGTACAAGAGTGATCAGCCCATGCCTGTTGTGTCCAGCCTTTTTCAGCAAGCGCTTTTCTAACTTCGTCAATACCTACATCAGATAACCCTACAGAATTGGTGTTACGCTTCTTATTGCTCATTATAATTCATTCCCACGTAAAGAACAATATAGCGGCTTCTACTCTAATGAGGTACAGGCAAGCCTGAATTATAAAGCTTTTCAGCTTAAAAATGTACCTCACCAGACAAAAAACGCTACAGATACAAATAAGCTGCCAAGCTTTAGAACCGATACTAACATTTAAAATCTTAAATGTGTTTTCACTAAGTACAGGACAAAAACCTTGAAATGAAGAGCAGGATAGGGTTTCATCAGAAATACCACAATCTGCCCTTAACCCTATGAATCAATAAGCGCGAATTGAAGCAATTACTCCAAGAGCATTTAGACGCTCCTTGGAGCCAGACTCTCGCTTAAGCGCCCTGTTCTTGTTGGCTGTCCTGAAGGTAAAAACGGTTAATCTCTGTGAGCTGTCGTTAGGGTTTGGAGGCAGGGCACTGCCGGAATCGAGCTTACTTGCGTCAGAGCGCGATTTTTTCGAGGCTTTGAGGTGGATTACGCCCAGATTGCCAAAATGGTTGTGAGCTGGATGGGGATTCCTGATGGGTGGGTGCTGAGCCTCGACCGAACCACGTGGGAATTCGGGTCTCATTGCTACAACATTCTGACAAACGGCATTGTGCATGAGGGAGTGGCAAATCCAGTATTGTGGTGGCTGCTCGACAAGAAGGGAAACTCCAATAGTGATGAGCGAATGCGTTTTATCGAGGCGTTTTACCAGCTCTTTCCCAAAGCCCAGATAAGCGTGTTTGTGTGCAGACCTGCATGTTTATTGGTCAGGCATGGATTCGTTATCTGTTGCGCGGGGCCACTCTATCGTTTCGTATCCTTTTCCGAGCCACTGATAAGATTGAACGCTCAGGAAGGTCCCTGGCAGCCAAAGTGGTTTTTGCCCATAAGCATGCCAGGTGAATCCCAACTACTCTTGGGGGTTTGTCGTGTTTGGGGCTACCCAGTTTCAGTTGAAGCCAAGCGGCTTGATGATGGCCAATAAAGAGTCGTGATTGCACCCCCGGCAACAAGCGCATTTGGTCACTGACTATAGCTTACGTTGGGGCATTGAAACGCTATGCAGGCATTTTTCAAACCCGAGGCAAATGCCATTGAGTCCACTCACTTTACTGAAGCTGAGCGTTTACGCAAACTGAAAGCCGCTGCTGACACTGGCACGCTCGTTGGTCAATGCGAACGGGTTTGTGGTTACACCAGTATCAACCCATTACTATTAAAAAACACGGTCGTCGGCAAGCGAGCTTATTTCGCGAACGGATTTGACTACTTGCGGCATTTGGTTTTAAATCCTTCTATCCACAATCAAGCTGACTTTTCGCACTCTCTAAAACTTTTGTCCTGTACTTAGGTGTTTTCACTATGGGGTCAGTTAACTTTAACAAAGTGAACCATAAGTCAACCCTAAGTGAACTAATCTGGTATTGATGTTAAGGAGTTAAAGTGTAAGATTGTGATATGGATCACAAAGCAAGGCTATTCATTGAGATTTAAAATAAAAGATTTATCATGATAAAGAGAGTAGATTTAAAAATCTATATTATTGGTTATTATTTGGGGATTCAACCTTTTGAGATTGAACCTTTTGATAATGCTTACTACCAACTAAGCGAGTATAACCAAGCCATAAAGTATTATCAGCAAGCATTGGCTATTCACCGCGAAGTTAATAATCGGCAGAAGGAAGCCATTACCCTTAAGAATCTTGGTCGGGTTTACAAAGAACTGGGAGATTATTACCAATCTTCATGGTTTTGGTATGGGTATTTTACGAAAGGACTGACAGAGTATAACCAAGCTGGGGGGGTGACATGCAAGCTAAAATCCTTACTGGGTAAGATATTCAGCCCATTTGTTACAAAAAGATACATGCTGTTTTGGGCCGACCTTGGACGTAGTTATAAGGGTTTAAGCGTCCAGAAAATCAAAGAAGGGTCAATTTGGGAGTTTATCTTTCCTAAGATAATTGGCATCAGAACCTTATCTAGTAAGCTTTTCAGGGCTCATGTCACCCCCTCAGATAACCAAGCCATAGAGTATTATCAGCAAGCTTTGGCTATTTACCGCGAAGTTAATAATCAAGTTTGGGAAGTTATTACCCTTAATAATCTTGGTGAGGTTTACTGCCAACTGGGAAAGTATGACCAAGCCATTGACTATTATCAGCAAGCTTTGGAGCAAATCCAAGTTGCAGAAAATTTGTGCTATATCCCATACTTGATAAGTCCTAGAAACTCTACTATATACTCTAGATTAATCCCAAAGCCAATACTTGTGTGGAAAGACATTACCCTTAATAATCTTGGTGAGGTTTACTGCCAACTGGGAAAGTATGACCAAGCCATTGACTATTATCAGCAAGCTTTGGAGCAAATCCAAGTTGCAGAAAATTTGTGCTATATCCCATACTTGATAAGTCCTAGAAACTCTACTATATACTCTAGATTAATCCCAAAGCCAATACTTGTGTGGAAAGACATTACCCTTAATAATCTTGGTCAGGTTTACTGCCAACTGGAAAAGTATTACCAAGCCCCATATTACTACGGAAAAGTCCTAGATTACTACTACCAAGTCTTGACCATTACTAAAGACATTGATGACCTCACTGTTAGGTGTACTAACTCATCGATGATGCCTACCGTATGTCGTCAGCTGTCTTATTTTCTTGATGGTTTGTCAACTATCATCGTTCGGTTACTAATAGGTCATTCCATAATTTTTGGTTGTTTGGAACCTTTACCATTCAAGCATTTTAGCTCTTTAGCTTTCTTTGATTCTTCCTAAATTACAGCAGTTTTAAATCGCTCCGTCTAGTAATTTTACGAATCATTTAGGACTGCTATAGCTAGGAAAAATGCTGTAGTAACAGTAACGGTGGACGGGTGAGTGGCGGACGGGTGAGTAACAGTAACGGTAAACGGGTGAGTTGCTGAATCAACGAATGAACAGGAGTAGAGTGGGCATCCTGCCCGCCCGAAAAGATCAGGAACAGGCAAGATGCCCATTCCACCTCACTCTTAAAATCATTCCATTATTAAGCAACGCCGTAACAGGAATTAAAATCCCTGCTGGAACTACTTGTATACCATTCCCAGTAATTGAACTCTGATACTTATCAAGCTGCCAAACTTAAGTAGTAAGAGTTTTAGACAAATTTACTTGACGGCGCTTTGCGTAACTATTAGTTACACAAGATTGTTTTCCCTGTTTCTTCTTCCCTGCTCCCTAAAAATATAAAACGAAGTCCTAACTGAATTGCAAACCGCTGTAATTAGCTATAATAAGGATAGAGAGAGTAGTTTTATAGAGCTTCATTCCCGTAATTGAACTTCGATACTTATCAAGCTGCCAAACTTAAGTAGTAAGAGTTTTCAATCGGATAAAAATGGCTTATACGAAATTACTCTCTCTTTTTATTAACTATAACAACAGTAAATCATTTGGAAATCACTGGACTTCTAAAAACTCGCTCCAACTCCGGTCCCTTCTGCCATCTGGATTCTTGCTCCTGCCTTAAAGCAGGCCACTTCTTTCACGTATCAGTAGAATTGCTATAGCTATTACCTATAGCTTATCGAAGAGTCATACCATTTTGGGAATATCAATACCAAGGTCTATTAAGGTCACTTGTTTATTAGAAAGTGACCTTAATAGACCTTTTTTTAGGATGACAACTTTCTGACTATATATCTAAAATAAAATTATTCAAGTTTGGCAGCTTGATAGGGTGCGTCTCGTTTCTACTGTAAACCTATCGGAGTTCAATTTAATGAACAATAACGAGTTTCCCAAAACCATCAACACTGCTCACACTGAGCAACCTGTGCAATTGTCTTACCCGGTGATTGTTCCTGAAGTACAACAAGTATTAGCGGAAGGAAGCATCGCGGTAATTACGATACTTTGCTTAACGGTGTTAGTCCATGAAATCCGGTTGTTAGTTGAAGCTAGCAAATCGTAGCTCAAACTTAATTAAACAGGTTAACACCTGCCTATTGTAAATGGATTAGCCCTTCTCCAAAAGAAGGGCTTTTTCTGCATGACCCTCCGCATAGTGAAGGTGAGACCATGGCAATACCCTATGCACATCAACCCATAATGTAACCCTCGGCATAGTGGAGACACTAGGGGATCGCCTAGGTGGCCGCTACGCGATCGCCTTTGGTCACGCTGCGCGAGTCACGCGAAGCTTCCGCTAAAAGCGATCGCCTTTGGTCACACTACGCGATCGCATCTGTTTTACTACGAGGGTACTGATGCTGTCATCAGCTAACAGTGAAAGTATTCAACCGGACATAATATAAGACATATTTTTTTCTGCTCCCTGCTACCTTTAAACCAAAATACTATGTCTTAAACTCTCCTGATGTTGCTATTAGCTAAAGTTTTTATCAATCTAACCATTTAATTTTAACTATTTATTACAAAATCGAGAAAAATTCTCGATTTTTTTTATTTTCCACTTGACAACAACCCTAGCCACTATCTATAATAGAATCATGGAAAAAAGAGCCGCGCTTTTCGCTTGACCTGCCACAAGCGCGGCTCTTTCCCAAACCACAGTTTAGGTAACTCTATAATATGGCAAAAAAACGATTTGTTCATCATCCCATCAATTATCACGAAGGGATGGAGCGTCTTGAACAGCTTGGACAACAGAGGGAGCCAAGGGAGGAAAATATCTATCCCTATCCCATCACGGAGCGAGAGCAAATCCTAATCCTACTGTACAGTTACTGCCAATTGGGCATGACACCGCAACGGTTTTACCAGAAGTGGGACCTGACTCGCGAAGATATGGCTTTGATCTGCTCCTGTTCCGTTCAAACCGTTAATGGCTGGTTTTCCACTAGTCGTCGCTGTTATCCTCCCACTGCTGGTCACTTGCGCCATCTAGCGATTATGGATTTTTTGTTGGAGGATTTTGAGACTATTCCGAAGGAGTTATTGGAGCGATTGTGCTTGAAGGAGGAGAGAATGGAGAATTAAGAATTAAGAAGGGAGAATGTAGAATTAAGAATGGTGAAGTCAGAAGGCAGAAGGCAGAAGGCCGGGCGTTGCTTAATAATGGAATAATTTTATGAATTTTGTGGAACGGGCATCTTGCTTCTGATATTTTCACCCCAGGCAGGATGCCCACCCCACTCATATTCATTCCTTGATTCAGCAACGCCGAAGTCAGAATTCCCAATTCTAAATTCTAAATTCTAAATTATACATTCTACATTCTACATTCTAAATTCTAAATTCTTCATTCTTAATTCTTAATTCTCAAGATAGAGGCTCGTTAAAATCATCACTCATCCATCCTTCTCCTTCTAGCAAGCCTAAAATCCGAGGAGCCTGAGATTGACTTGGCTCAGATTCAACATACTTAAGAGCCAGAAACTCCACAAAATCAAACACCATGCGTTGTTGCTGTGGTGGTAATGCCTGCAAGCTTCTGAGAAAATCTTTAGGTAAACCTATCGTCTGGTAATTCATCACTATCCTTTCATCAAACACTTAGTTATTTTGGGCGTTGCTGAATAATGGAATGATTTTAAGAGTTTTGTGGAATGGGCATCTTGCGTGGAACTGGCATCTTGGTAGAACTGGCATCTTGCCAGTTTCCTCCTTATTTTCGAGCGGGCAAGATGCCCACTCTACTCATATTGATTCAAAGATTCAGCAATGCTTGGATAGAACTTATCCAATCTTATCTCTTATTGGGCACAATGTCTTGATCCAGCGCAGTCATGGGTAATTGCTATGTTAAAATAACATTCCAATAGCTGGTAAGTGAGGAGTGTAGCTATTGCAACAACTATTACGTATCTCTAGAGTAATTGATAGCTTCAATGAGAGAATCGGTCGCTTAACCTACTGGATTTTGCCACTGATGATCCTGATTGGTGTGTGGAATGTGGTTGGTCGCTACTTGGGACGTTTTATAGGAGAAAATTTGAGTTCTAATGGGTTTATCGAAACTCAATGGTACTTATTTGACTTAGTATTCCTGTTGGGGGCGGCTTACACTCTTAAGCATAATGGCCATGTGCGAGTGGATGTTTTTTATAAGAGTTTGAAGCCAAAGGCTCAAGCGATCGCTAATTTAATTGGGACATTATTGTTCTTAATTCCCTTCTGCATCATGGTAATTTATTTTTCTTGGGGAGCAATTGTTAATTCCTGGACGATTCAAGAAATGTCCCCAGATCCAGGAGGGTTACCCCGTTACCCAATTAAATCCATGATTATTGTCAGCTTTGGGTTGCTGATTCTTCAAGGAATCTCAGAAGCCATCAAAAACTGGGCAATTTTTGCCGGATATTTGGCACCCCAGGAGGAGGAATAAAACCATGGGTTATGACTGGTTAGGTCCAGCCATGTTTGGCGGTGCCTTAGTATTACTTTCCATCGGCTACCCGGTAGCCTTCTCCCTAGGTGGGGTGGCAATTTTGTTTGCCATCATAGGAGTGAGTTTGGGTATCTTTGACCCGATTTTCCTGACCGCTATGCCCCAGCGGATTTTCGGTATCATGGCCAACTACACTCTCCTAGCCGTGCCCTACTTTATTTTTATGGGTTCCATGCTAGAAAAATCTGGCATTGCTGAGCAGCTGTTGGAAACCATGGGAATTCTGTTTGGACGGCTGCGAGGGGGATTGGCGTTAGCAGTGGTGATTGTGGGTGCGTTGCTGGCGGCATCTACTGGAGTCGTTGCCGCAACAGTAGTGGCAATGGGACTGATTTCCCTACCAATTATGTTGCGCTACGGTTATAACAAAGAACTAGCCACTGGGGTAATCGTGGCATCGGGTACATTAGGACAGATTATCCCACCGAGTGTCGTACTGGTGGTATTAGCGGATCAGTTAGGAATTTCCGTAGGAGACCTGTTTATCGGTTCCGTGATTCCTGGCTTAATGATGGCTGGGGCGTTTGCCATTCATGTGATCATTGTAGCATGGCTCAAGCCAGATGCAGCACCAGCCCTACCCCTAGAAGTCCGAAATATCAGTGGAAAAGCCTTGGGAAAGCGGGTGATCCAATCAATGGTACCACCATTATTGTTAATTCTATTAGTATTGGGCAGTATCTTTTTTGGCATTGCTACTCCAACGGAAGCAGGGGCTGTGGGTTGCCTGGGCGCAATAGTATTAGCTGGTGTGAATGGTCAGTTGAATTTGCCATCCCTGCGACAGAGCTCTGATGCGACGATGCGGATTACCAGCATGGTGATTTTTATATTGCTGGGTTCAACAGCATTTAGTTTAGTGTTTCGTGGCTTGAATGGCGATCGCGTAATGGAAGCGATGCTGTTAAACCTTCCCGGCGGTTACATTGGCTTCCTAGTAGTCAGTATGTTAACTATTTTCCTACTAGGCTTCTTTATAGACTTTTTTGAGATTGCCTTTATTGTAGTACCGCTGTTTGCTCCAGTCGCCCAACAGCTTAACCTTGACTTGGTCTGGTACGGCGTAATTATCGGAGCCAATCTCCAAGCCTCATTTCTGACACCACCCTTTGGCTTTGCTCTGTTTTATTTACGGGGTGTTGCCCCACCAGAGGTGAAAACCATGGAAATTTACCGAGGTGCGATTCCCTTTATTCTGTTGCAACTGCTGGTGCTAGTGTTGATTATTGCCTTTCCTGGTATAGTCAGTTTCTTGCCCTCTTTGAGTACTTGATTTGAAAATCTAGGTTAATGGGAGTCGGGAGTGGAACAGGCATCTTGCCTGTTACAATTCCCAGTCGGGAGTCGGGAGTCGGGAGTGGAACAGGCATCTTGCCTGTTACAATTCCCAGGCGGGCTGTCCCAATACTGGCGCTCGGTGTTGAAGATCAGGGCAAGCCCGCCCCTAAAGCACCACTAGCAACTGCCCGCCTCACAAGATTTTGAACAGGAGTAGAGTGGGCATCCTGCCCGCCCGAAAATAAGCATGAAACTGGCAAGATGCCAGTTCCACGCCTGATGCCCATTCCACGCCTGATGCCTATTCCACCTCACTCTTAAAATCATTCCATTATTAAGCAACGCAACGGTTGGAGGATTTTTAGACTCTTGTGGTAGTCGATGATAATATTTAGGAATGTAAATAAAATTTAATTTAATTTAAACGGATACGGTGAAATCCAATCTATCACTGCCCCATCACAACACCTTAAAAGCGTCCCAGTTACCGACTATAGTCACAGATAGCCTCACGGTTTTGTGGGGGGACTGGCTAAAGTTACGGGTGCGAGCCACCCAAGTCGTTGCTAGTGGGCTAATCTCCCCAGTGATCTACATATTGGCATTTGGTCTCGGCCTAGGGAGTACCTTAGATCGGACAATGACTCCCCCAGTTGGTGAATCCTATTTAGAATTTATTCTGCCAGGAATGGTGGCGCTGTCGTCTATGACCATTAGCTTTGCTGGCACTACCTTTTCCATTTGCGGTGATCGGCTATACACCAAAACCTTTGAGGAAACCTTGTTGATGCCAGTCCATCCCTTAGCCTTGCATGTCGGCAAAATGATGGCGGGGATTTTGCGGGGATTAATGACATCTGCTTCAGTTATTTTGGTAGCAGTGCTGTTTACTGGGAAAGTATGGAGTTTTCTCAATCCCTTATTTTTCTTGTTGCTAGTGCTTAATTGTGCTGTGTTTGCCGGTTTAGGGGTGATAGTGGGATTGAATGTCAAATCCTTGGAAATGGTTGGTCTTTTCAACAACTTCTTAATTGTTCCAATGTCCTTCCTAGGTGGGACGTTTTTTGACCCAGGGACCTTACCTACAGTCTTAAAAGTGATTGTCTATCTATTGCCTCTAAGTTATACCAGCACTGGACTCCGGGCTGCTGCTTACTTACCCCTGTCTGAGTTTCCCTGGTATGCGATACCGATTCTGCTGGGGTTTGCGATCGCACTTTCTCTATTTGGTGCTCACCAATTTGCTCACCAGCAAGACTAATTAGGCATACTTACACCCTTACCTAGGTATTAGGCTTTGCTGAATAATGGGATGAGTGTAATGGCAATGTGACCGTAAAGGCTGTACCAACTCCCACTTCACTCTCTACACAAATCTCACCACCGTGGAGGTTAACACATTTTTTGACAATTGCTAATCCTAGTCCGGTACCAGAGATAGTACCAACATTACTACTGCGCTGGAAAGCCTCAAATAACCGTTCTTGGTCTTCTGGGGGGATGCCAATGCCAGAATCTTGGATCCGGAACATCGTACTATCATCACTCATGATCAGATCAAATTGGATATCACCCCCATCCGGTGAATACTTAATCCCATTGGAGAGCAAATTAGACAGAATTTGCCGCAATAGTTTTTCATCTAGATCAGCTTTGCAAAACCAACCCTGATTACTACAGCAGGAAGTTTCCTTTGAATTATCTATACAGTTAAAGTTAATAGTAAACCCAGTCTTAGCTGTTAGTTTAAATTCTTCCACAATTTCCTTACATAAGGCTACCACATCTATAGGTAATGGTTTGAATTCCAATTTTCCTGCCTCAGCTTTACTGAATAGCAGTACATCACTCACTAACTTAGTCAGATGTTGAACCGTCGTTTGAATCCGCTGAAAATAACGTCGCTTTTTTTCGGAAGACCATTTATGACTGTAATGTTCTAATAATTCTGCCGAAGAGAGGATGGTGGCCAGTGGGGTGCGATATTCATGAGAAACGACTGAAACAATCCGAGATTTGAGGTCATTGAGTTCTTTTTCTTTATTCAACGCCTGACGAAGTTCTTCTTCCAAGGACTTCCGATTTGAAATTTCCTCTTGCAGGTACTGATTTTTTTGCCTTAATTCATCGGTTTGTTCGGCAACGCGATGTTCTAATTCTTCATTGAGTCGTTGCAATTGCTCCTCACTTTGTCGAAGCTGCTTCATAGTATTGGCTCGCTCAATAGCGTAGCGAATTGTGCGCATCAGCAATTCACTATCAATTTTGCCCTTGACTAAATAATCTTGTGCTCCTTTTCGTAATGCTTCTAGGGCAGTAACTCTATCATTAAGACCCGTTAACACCACAATGGGTAAATCCGGTACTACCTCGTGGGTTTTTGTTACCGTAATCAATCCCTGTTTATCCGGTAACGATAGGTCTAACAAGACTATATCAAAATGATGTTTACTGAGGGAATCAATAGCATCTTGTAACTTTTCTACCTGCACCAGTGACCACTGAATCTCTTGAGCATCAGTTAAAATGATTTGGAGAAGATCCGCATCAGCTGGGTTATCTTCTACTAGCAGTATTTTCAGGGAATTGGTGTCCATATTTATTGATATAATGGCAGTCTAACAAGGTCTAACCAAAATTCTTCAATCCGCTTCACCATCGACATAAAACTTTCCCAATCTATGGGTTTACAAATGTAGCAGTTAGCTTTTAGTCTGTAAGTATTGATAATATCTTGCTGAGAGTCAGATGTGGTTAATATAATAATTGGGATTGTACTTATCTGGGGGTCTTCCTTGATTTCTTGGAGAACCTCGCGACCATCTTTTTTTGGTAAATTAAGATCCAGAACAATTAAAGCTGGACGTGGGGCTTCCTGATATTTTCCCTGCTTACGGAGAAATGCGATCGCTTTAGCTCCATCATCAACCCAGTGAAACTTACTGGATAGCTTGCTATCACATAATGCCTCTAAAATGAGTTCGGCATCACTCGACGAATCTTCTACCAGCAGAATATCAATTGGTTGAGTATTTGTCATAATGTTCATGATGCCAGTTCCTGAAATTTCTAGATAATGTTTAACTCATGATGATGCTGTGGTATTGAGAAGTAAAATTTTGTGCCTACTCCTAGCTCTGACTCTACCCAAATTTTTCCGCCATGACGCTCTACAATCTTCTTACAAACTGCTAGACCAATGCCTGTGCCGGGATACTCACGGCGGGTATGCAAGCGCTGGAAAATAGTAAAGATGCGCTCAAAGTACTCAGGCTCAATACCAATACCATTATCACGAACTGAAAAGATCCATTCCTTACCCTTCAGTTCCGCTGAAATATGGACTCTGGGTAGCTCTTGGCTGCGAAACTTAATAGCATTACCGATGAGATTTTGCAGAAGTTGACTCAGTTGTATATCATCCCCCATAACTACAGGTAAGGAGTCATGGGTAACTATGACATCGCTCTCGATAATCGCCACATTTAAATTGTCTAAAACCCGATTCAGTACTACCTCGCAGTCAGTAGCTGCTAATTCTTTACCATGGGTTCCCACCCGAGAAAAACTCAGCAGATCCTGGATTAACTGCTGCATGTTAGTAGCGCCATCTACGATGTAATGAATATACTTATCCGCTTGAGCATCCAGGTTACTCTGGTATTTTTTAGCTAAGAGTTGGGTGTAGCTACTAATCGCTCGCAGTGGTTCTTGTAAATCATGGGAAGCCACGTAAGCAAACTGTTCTAACTCACGGTTAGATCGGGATAAATCTTGATTAAGTCGTTTGAGGGCCTCTTGAGCTTCCTTACGCTCTGTAATCACCTCAGTACTCATAATGATACCGCTAATCTTCCCACTAATGTCAACCCAAGGACGGATTTCCCACTTGAGCCACTGTTGTTCACCATTAGCGCGAATAAACAAATCTTCTTCACACTCTGCTGAATAACCCTCTAAGCACCGTTGGTGTATTTTCTTCCAACCCTCAGGAGTTTCTGGAAATACGTCGTAGTAGCTTTTGCCAATGATGTTGTCATCATATATGTTGTACTCTGAGTACCAGTGGCGACTAACAAACTGGTACCTCATCTGCTGATCGAACATGGCAATAGCTGCGGGTACATATTCCAAAAATCGGTTGAGCAGCTCCAGGTTGTTGCCTAATTCGGACTCAACCTGGCGGCGCTCCCTGATTTCAGCTGTTAAGACTTCATTGGCTTCTGCTAGTTGCTTTGTCCGTTCTAATACTCGTTGTTCTAACTCTTCATAGGCTTGGCTGAGGACATCATCCTCTAGCTTGCGCTTCGTGATATCCTCTACCACGGACACCACTCCGATGATGGTGCCATCAGATTCAATTAAGGGAGCATTGTGCCACTGGCAAAATATACTACTGCCATCTTGTGGATGGTAGTTTTCCGTAATGCAGTTGCTACACTGAAAATTCAAACAGTCTTGCAGAACTCGCTGGAACTGCTCTACGGAAGATTGCGGCTTCATCAATTCATGGGCACGATGCCCAAAGGCTTCCATCTTCTTATAGCCAAAAATTTTTTCGGCTACATGGTTCCACTGCATCACTTCACCATCCAGGCTCCACTCAATGAAACCAAGGGGAGTTTGCTCTACCAGGAGGGACAAGGTTTGTTGGGATCTCAGTAGTTCTTCTAGGGTTTGCTTACGTTCAGCAATTTCCTTTTCCAGAGCTGTGTTAGTCGCTTCCAGTGCAGCTCTACTGGAGAATGCTAAGACTTTTGGCATCAATACTACTAGTGCGATAGCGCTAGACAGAGAAAGTATGGCACTAGTCCCTTTGACTAAACCAGAAAGCCAATAATCTGGATGCCAAATTGTCCAGACCTCTAGCAAGTGACTAGTTCCAGAGAACAAAACCAAGGGACTCAATAGTAAGAAAATCTTCAGTAATGACAGATCTTGGTTTTGAGACCAAAAATAGATCACCAACAGCAGAATAGAGTAATAGGATAGGGCAATTAGCAAATCCGAACCAGCATGAAGTCCAAGTAATTCAGGCTTCCAGACATAGCAATGCTCGTGGGATATATAATGACCAGAGAACATGTCTTGTAATATTGTGAGCATATGCCGTTGGTCAATTGGGCAAGGGTGAATTTCCAGCAGCACCGACGGTAACAGCAATGGTCAGATTAACCAGCTTAGTTTCGTACCAAGTAGCAGATCTTCCACTTATCCGTTGGAGTTAATTCCCTTTTGAAGTGGAACTGGGTATCAAGAAGGTAATCACCTCCCATGACAGTAAGACACACTTGGTTCTTCTATTCTTAACGTTTTGACCAGGGACTGTAAATCTGTGAAATTACGTAATTTAAAATTACCCCACAACAATTCTTTGCTCAGAGAACTTTAACTCCCAATTTGGGAATTATAAAGCTCGATTTATCTTTCTATATAAAGATTGCAGCATCACCTGCCAGCATACCTGGCTGAAATAGAGAGTTATGTTCATAATACCCAATAACCGAGTGGCATCTTCTAGCATGGCTCGGGTTCCTTGTCCTGAGAAATGGGATGAATCCACCAAACCAGATATTACAAATAAAATTGCCGCAATCATCAGCAGTATATATGGTGTAGCTCGAATTATCCTCCAAAAAGCTAATCCATACAGGATGGCACCTATGCCATACATAAAATACACCGGCGCTTTGGAAATCCCTTGATTTACTAGTATTAAATTAATCCTGAAAACATCATCAATTAATAATATTCCAATGCCAATTGCAGAGGAAAAAATAAATCGATTTATTTTTTGATTAGGCTGGATTTTGTTCAGCAATAACCAGCACCATAAACAAATGGTTACTACTACGCACCACATTAATTCAGAGACAGCTGATAACGTGCCGATGTAGGGGCGATTGATAAGAAAAGGATCATCAAAAAGTCCTACGACTATATAACCCCTGTCCTGAATCTTGACATAAATACTTAAAATTAAAAATAGTATAATAATTAAGCTGTTATACCAAAGAATATAATGATCGTGGCGCAGCTGCTTGAGAAGGATTTTCAGCATCGAGGTGAAACAGGTAAATAAGCAATTGTTTGTTGGGCTATGCCAAGACACCCATAGAACTCTACCTCCATACCGATGAAAAATTTGCTCAGCCAGATTTTACCCCCAATCCCGCTGATAAGATGAAAGA
>NZ_JAAHFV010000123.1:0-16400 GCF_010672755.1 Moorena sp. SIO1F2 | reverse complement strand
GTCTTGCCCAAACCATCCACTACACTATCTTGCGGAGCGTGGATGTTAGTGACCGACGTACCCGACGGGCGAGGTTTTATGTGCTCAGGAAAACCTCCATGCCGGCAGTTTTCAGTTTAGCTGAGTCTTCATAGCCGGTTAGAAAACCAACTTCTACCAAAACTGCTGGCATGGAGAACGTGGGTAAAAATAATTGTTGCGCTGCTCTCATAAACTTTATCCGTCAAGGGTTGGAATGTGAATTTTATAATAAGAAATGCGGTTATTGTATTAACAAAAGCACTATTTATCAAAACAAAGGATACACTCAAATTTATAAATTTGCGACTTTATATGTAGCACTTGCTATAAACACAAGATTAATTGTAACTCTTTTGAATCTCCCTGAAATGTTGGGTCTAATAATCACACTTACAGTCAATCTAATTGGGCTCATATTTTTCCCACTAGTTTATCTTAATTTAGAAGTATTAATAACTACCTTTCGTCCTAAATGGTCTTTTTGGTCTCCCTTGAGTCTAGAACGGTTTGGTAAGGCCATTCTAGATAGAAAATCTCGTTGCAAAAGAGGATTTTTTGATAAGTTATTTAGAATATAACCACATTAGGTAACAAAATTTTCGGCGTTGCATCATTGCGGGATGATTTGGATAATAAGGATATGAAATGTCCTAGATGCCAATGTTGCCAAATTCGTAAAAACGGTCACCGTCGAGGTAAACAAAATTACCAATTGTTTTGATTGTGGTCGTCAGTTCGTCGAAACCTATTCGACTTAAGGATATCCATCCAAGATTAAGGAATATTGTTTTAAAATGTATGTAAACGGGTTAGGATTCCGAGCTATTGAAAGAATCACAGGGGTAAACCATAATACCGTAATTCGGTGGGTTAAAAAAGTAGCGATTCCTATACCAGATACCCCAAAAGTTTCAGAAATACCTGAAATAACTGAAATTGATGAGCTACAAACTTTTGTGGGTAAAAAAAAAAAAATTGTGGCTCTGGACAGCCGTGAATCATTGGAAGCCAGGAATTTTAGCTTGGGGACTTGGGGATCACTCATTACTAACATTTAGACCTCTGTGGAAAATCTTGAGAGGATGGGAATCTTTTTTCTATGTGACAGATGGTTACAAGGTATATCCTTGTTTTATCAATGATTGTGACCACTTAGTCCTCAAAACCTACATGACTCGTATGGAAGCGGTGCGACCCGTGGCGAATTTAATTCGCCTACGGAAAGCGCACCGGTGAGAAAATACTCGTCTTAGACACTCCGCATGTTCGTTTGAAAAGAAAAACCCTCTGTCCCATCCAAATCAGTAGAAATGCTGAAACTATCAGTAAAATTGTTACTACATTACCTCCATCATGGTAGTGTTCCTGTTCCAGCTTAAATCATCCCGCACAGATGCAACGCCATGGAAATGAGGTTGCCTATTGACGGGATGATTTAAGCTGGGAGCGAACACCGTGATCCAGGTCATGTGGTAATGTAGCGGTTCTCATAACTCCCTACTCCCTACTCCCTACTCCCTACTCCCATTAACTCAGGGGTTGCCAATTTTCTAGTGGTTTACCGTGACAAAATTGCTTTCACCTTTGCTTTAAACATTTCAAACTCTTCTGGTGTTGGTTGAACTTGCTGCCAACTTTCCCGTTGCTGTAAAGCTGTTTGCCAATTTTGAACTGAGGGATAGTCAGCTAAAGAAACGCCGATCTTGTTCAGAAAATATACCGACAAACCGGCGACAATATCGGCTACCGTAAATTGCCCTTCTACAAAGTAGTTTTTATCGCCCAATTTTTCGCTATAAAATTTCATCACTGTGGCAACTTGTTTTTGAGCTTGTTCTAATTTTTTTGCTTCTACTTCAATCTCCAAATTATGGCGCATAAATGTTACGATAGCAGGAGCAAGCTCATTGACGTTGACCAGTTCTATCATCCTCACTGTAGCAATAGCTTGGGGGTCAGTGGGCATAAGAGCAGGAGTTGGATATTTAGCTTCTAAATAATCTAAGATGGCTAAGGATTCTATCACTTTAAATCCATCATCGATTAGGACTGGAACGTGATTAAAAGGATTGATTTCAATAAATTCTGGCGTAAATTGATCACCATCTAATTTTATTTCAACAGGCTCAAATTCAATCTGTTTTTCTAATAAAGCAATCCATACCCGTCGGGCATTGTTGGACATAGGATTATTGTAAAACTGTAACATTAACTCAATTCTCGCTTACTATCAACGTTTGATTTATTCTTAGTTTAATATCTACTTTCAAGCACAAGCTCATAAACTGATCTATTTCAAGAACCCTTTAACCCAAGGTGAGGATTTGACTTAAAAAGAACCCTACTGCTGCACTACCGATAGGAACTGTGAGATTATCAATACCGAACTTGGAGAAGGCTTCTAAGACTGTGGCAAAGAATGCGATCGCAATTGACATCAACCAGGTTTGCCAGACATTACCTTGAACAGCGAAAAGGATCAGGCTACTGACTACATAGCTAGTTACCGCCATGGTTCCAGACCCTTCCCAGCTTTTTTGCATCCCCCAAGCCTGATAGGGATGTTGACCAAATTTCTGACCAATCAGTCCTGCCAGTCCATCTCCCCATGCCATCACTAAAATACCAATAGCGGCATACTGGAATTGTTGTAATGGCCAAAACCAGGCAATCACGACACCAATACTGACAGCATAGAAGAAAGTGCCTAGGCTTTTGCGCCCAACGCTGTTAATACCAGGCAAAATAGGAATGTAATAGGACAAAAGAGCGATCGCACCAGCGATAACTGAGGCCAAAATACCTACCCAGGCAGGTATTTGTAGCCACCAAGCCACTAAAATAACGTTACCCGTGCCAATGTGAACAATTTTACGGGTAATTTCTGAATCCCGGGCGGTGCGCTGATGTAGTGTTTCCGCCAGCAGCACAATCGCACCGAGACCGACAGCAATCAGTGCAATTTGCAGCCATAGGGTTGGTATTGATTCTATCGAGGGTACAGAATTAAACAAGGATCTGATGGCAGCATACTGTAAAACTTATTTATTACTGTATTAGATGGGGTGACCATTACATGAAATTTTTACTTATTTGGCTAATTCGAGGCTATCGAGCGTTTATTTCCCCCCTATTTCCCCCAGTCTGTCGCTTTCAACCAACCTGTTCCCAGTATGCTATCCAAGCCATTGAGCGGTTTGGTGTCTTTCGGGGCGGTTTGCTAGGCATTCGGCGTATTCTACGGTGTCATCCTCTCTATCCAGGAGGTTATGATCCCGTGCCTGACGTTTATCCTAATGGTAATAGCGATAAATCTAGAAGTGTTGAACAGGGAACAGGGAACAGGGAACAGGAAACAGGGAACAGGGAACAGGGAACAGAGAAGAAGTAGTGACTCTTGTGGTTTGAGTATGCTGAAAAAACTGATAACTGCTATAACTTATGAAACCTTATCAGCAAATCCCAATTGTAGAGTGTGGAGAACCCCTCATCCCCATTCCCTTAGAACAATTTGCCGCTCGTACCCCTCATCCCTACCAAAAACTGGGGGCACCTTATGGTAAAGCTTCCCCTTATTATCTGCGCCAGAGTGTGATAGAAGCACTCTTTGTGGCTCAAAGCCAACTCCAACAGCAGCATCCAGGTTGGCGCATCCAGATTTTTGATGGCTATCGACCGGTAGAAGTCCAACAATTCATGGTTGACCATACCTTTGCTGAAGTAGCTCAGGCCCAACAACTCAACCCAACCACCCTATCGGAAAAACAACAGCAAGCCATTTGGGAACAAGTCTATCAATTTTGGGCAGTACCCAGCTCTAACCCTATGACTCCACCCCCTCACAGTACAGGTGGTGCGTTAGATATTACCCTGGTGGATGCTACTGGTGAAACCATTGATATGGGCTCTGAGATTGATGAAGTCTCACCACGCTCCCATCCCGATTATTACGCCAATCAGCAAGACTTGCCTTATCATCACAATCGACAGCTGTTAAAAAATTTAATGTACTCGGCTGGGTTCCGGTGTCATCCTAGAGAGTGGTGGCATTTTTGCCTCGGAGACCAAATGTGGGCTTGGCTGCGCAATCAAGAAGATTCAACCAATACCTTGATCGCACGATATGGTGGTGTTGACTGCGGAGCATGTTGAGTCCTGAGTACTGAGTCGGAGAGTCGGTCAGTCCTAAGTGGGGAGCGTGCTAAGTGGGGAGCGTGGTGATAGCTCAGTTGCTGCTAAGATGGTTTAGCAGTGGCATTGTAGTGGAATTGTTAATCAAGTAGCTCAAAGAATGCTACAAATAGACCATTTTTTATTGCCCCTCTTGCCTCTCTTGGCCCTCCTGCTATCTCTCCCTGGCATTAAAGCAAAATGGTATCAGATATCCTATAAAAACAATTAAAAAATAACGATTACTTAAGGTTATATAAGATTTATGATGGCACCTAAGCAAGTATACGTCCTTTTATTTAATGCCCGGACAGAAAACGAGGGAATTCACACCATCCAAATTGGCGATAAGCAAACGGTATTGATGTTTGAAGAGGAAGACGATGCTACCCGCTTTGCTTTATTGCTCGAAGCCCAGGATTTCCCAACAGCAACCGTGGAAGCTATCGATCTAGAAGAGATTGAAGAGTTTTGCCAATCGGCTGGTTATGACTCGGAGTTGGTTACTGAAGGAATGTTGGCCATGCCACCGGAAACAAATCTAGAAAAGACTGATTGGCAACCTGACGTCAATAAAACCGAAGAACCAGAAATATCAGAGCTAGACCGCATTCGCCGTCAGTTGGAAAATTTATTGTAAACTGATAAAAATTTGAGGAATACTTTTTAACTGTCCCCCTTGACCGGTAAACCAAACAACCAAACAACCTACCAGACACCGAATCGGCAAAGGCGAACAACCGTCAACGGTTCAAGCTTCAACCAAATAACCTTCAACCTTCAACCAATGACTAAATAAATAATGCAAAATTTAGAACAACGGGGACATCTACTGACCGAACAGATTAATCCCAATAGTCAGAACCTTGACCAGCTGACATCCCTAGAGTTAGTCGATCTATTTAATCAAGAAGATACCAAAACCCTAGATGCGATCGCAGCAGCTCGTAGCCAGCTAGCTCAAGCCATTGACTGCACAGCAAAGGCATTGCGTCAAGGAGGATGCCTCTTCTACGTGGGGGCTGGTACCAGTGGACGCTTGGGAGTCCTCGATGCTGCCGAATGTCCCCCCACCTTTTGTACACCCCCAGACCTAGTCCAAGGGATCATTGCTGGAGGAGCAGGGGCATTGGTGCGGAGTTCTGAAGATTTGGAAGACCGACAGGAAGATGGTGCAAAAGCGATCGCCCATCGCCGGGTACATGACCTAGATGTGGTGGTAGGCATTACCGCAGGTGGTACCACACCCTTTGTCCACGGCGCACTCCAAGAGGCACGACGGCGGGGCGCAACCACTATTGCGATCGCTTGTGTCCCCCCTGAACAGGTCAGTATTGATGCTGATATCGATATTCGGCTGCTAGTTGGTCCGGAAATCCTAGCTGGCTCTACTCGCCTCAAAGCCGGTACTGTCACTAAAATGGCCTTGAATATCCTTTCCACTGGAGCCATGGTAAAGCTTGGCAAAGTCTACGGCAATCGCATGGTAGATGTGGCAGTGACCAACAAGAAACTTCATGACCGAGCCCTGCGCATCCTCAAAGACCTGACCAACCTCAGCCGAGAAGACTGCGCTCACTTACTAGAGCGCAGTGGACGCCAGGTAAAACTAGCGCTACTAATGTACTGGACAGGATTAGACCAAGTAGAGGGAGCCAGCTTCCTACAGCAAAACCAAAGTGATCTCAGAGCCGCTCTCCAAAGTTGGAAACAAACTAGTACTCCATCAAAATTGAATTGATAATGTTTAACGGATCACAGACTACTGTCACTTTGGTAATCATACTTGTAGCCCTTGGTGTTCTAGGTTGGGGCTATAACCGCGCTCGTTCTTACGGCAAGCTGGGAATTTTAGCCTGGTTGCAGTCAGTAGTATTGACACTGCCCTGGCTATTATTCTTTGGCTTAGTCAGCATGGGAATTTACCTGAATATCGTTGGGATCCTATTTCTGCTACTCGCTTCAACCGGCCTATACATCTACTTGGGCAGGCTCTTACGTGCAGCAGGTCAAGATGAGGTTTGGCGGGAGCGTGCCACCAAACTGTTCGAGGATCAACAACAAAGCAAAGATGCCCAAAAGTCTGAGGAGCAAGATAGTGCAGCTTACAACAATTTAACTGCCGTATCCGAGGGTCCGAATACTACCAGGATCGGAGTAGCTACAATTCCTGATGAAGACCTACAACTGATTAAAGAGATTTTTGGGATTGATACCTTCTTTGCGACGGAAACTATAAAATATCAGGAAGGGGCAATTTTTACAGGCAATCTGCGGGGAAACGATGCAGAAGTTGTACATTCTCGTTTGTCAGCTAATCTAAAGGAAAAATTAAGCGATCGCTATCGGCTATTTTTAGTCGATAATCCAGAAGGGAAACCAGTTGTCATTGTCTTGCCCAGTACCAATGACCCACGAACCACTACAGTTGCGCAAAAAATATTAGCCCTGGTTCTGGTAATTGCCACATTTTTCACCACTTTAGAAGTATCTGGGTTACTGCTTGAGTTTGATTTATTCAGTGAACCAGAACGGTTTCGGGAAGCCTTACCGATTACCATCGGAATTTGGATAGTTCTGATTACCCATGAACTCGGTCACTGGTGGCAAGCCAAAGCTCACGACGTTCGCCTCAGCATACCCTTTTTCCTTCCCAGCTTGCAAATCGGCTCATTTGGTGCTATGGTTCGCTTCGAATCATTATTACCCAATCGAAAAGTATTATTTGATATTTCTATAGCTGGACCAGCCGTAGGTGGTGTAGTGTCTCTAGTGATGCTGATGGCGGGATTATTCCTTTCTCATCAAGGCAGTGCCTTTCAGGTGCCAGCGGAATTCTTCCAAGCGTCCATTTTAGTCGGAGGGCTGGCAAAGTTAGTGCTTGGTAGTGCTCTCCAAGAGTCTTTAGTGGATGTTCACCCTCTCACCATTGTCGGTTGGCTAGGTTTAACCATAACAGCTTTGAACCTAATGCCAGCAGGACAACTCGATGGTGGGCGAATTGTCCAAGCTATCTACGGACGCAAAACTGCTCGACTTACTACCATTGCCACCTTAGTAATTTTGGGGATTCTGGCCTTAATCAATCCAGCCAATCCCATCATTTTGTACTGGGGAATCTTGATTTTGTTCTTGCAGCGGAGTTTAGAACGTCCTAGCCTCAATGAAATTACCGAACTCGATGATACTCGAGCATTGTGGGGGTTATTGGCATTATTTTTAATGGTTGCAACTCTGATTCCCATTAATTCCGCTTTGGCAGGAAGGCTGGGAATTGGGGGCTAATTTCAAGGGTTGAACGCGATGGACGAAGTCCCGCTTTGCTGCGAAGCGCGTGACCTTTTGGCCAAGGTTGAAGGTTGAAGGCTGACTGCCTGACACATCTTGGAAAATGGCAGTCATCAAGGGGTGCAGTGCTTCGAGCGAATACGAGTAAACCAGATTCGGTCGTAGTAATGCTGCTCAGCCTTCAAAGAAGCAAAGCAAGGTTGCGGGTCGCGGGGTAACAAGAACACAGGGGTTAACAATTGGCGTCCTTTGTTGAGAACCCCCTTGAGCCAGCGTAGACCTATTTTGAGATAACTGATGCCTCGCCGCCAATGGGGATCAACTTGTTGACGCAAGCCAGCAAGTTGTACGGCCAGACCTTGAGTAGTGCTGTAAAGGAGAGCTACAGCGGCCACTAAGTATAAGCGTTCGAGAGCTTCGGGGGAGTTAATCCGAGAATCTTCCAGTTCAAAAGCTCCTGATTTGCTATCGAGAAACAACTCTTCGACCCGAAACCGCTCTGCGTATTGCCACAAGGTTTTCAAAGTAGGAGATTCATCAGTAATAACTGCCCAGGGTTCTTTGACACCTTTGACAGTAGCCAGTACCAAGTTACAATGATACTTTCCATCTTCCCACAAGCCTACATTGTGATAGAATGCCGCTTCTCCTAAGGTCGGCCAAAGATAACTCAATTCAAGGGGATAGCGGCGGGGGCCATGGAGCAGTAAATCACTAGGGAGCCGTAGGCAGTAATGCCAACCACTGGCTTGCAACCAACTCATCAGGTTATGATTGGCAAAGCCTCGATCCGCTAACAGCATCACATCGGGGTGACTACGTAAGAACCACCGGGCTTTCCGCAACAGTGGTTTGTACTCCCGGAACTTTACAGTGGCGCTGCTATGTTCTAGCACCCGCCAGAACAGAGGCACTGCTCGACCACAACAAATTACACATAAATGAATCATACAGTAGCGATTCCATAATACTGTGGTGTCTAAGGCTAAATAGAGACGATGATTTTGCCAGCCTCTCAAGGCTACCAGTACCAAAGGTACATAGAGCGCTTCTACCCTAATTCGGTTGTTGACAAGAAATCTACTCCAACGACGTTCCACACTCTGAGCTTTTTGGGCGCGGCATTGAACGTAAGGCTCCCAAGCGGGTAAGCTAAGCTGACCACTACAGATCAGGCCGCTAACCATCCAGGCGAGGACTTTGAGGTGACGCAAATCGCAGTAGTTACTATATTGACGCAGGAGGTCCAATAGTTGACTATAGAGACGGGTAGAGTTTGACATCAGAAAAGGCTGTTTTTGTAGTAACTCTAGCTTCTGATGCCACTCTACCCTTTTTGACTCAAAACCTTGTCCCCAGCACCAAGGGTGCTCCGGCAAACAGTTGAAGATCTCGATAGCCCTTGGATTGTCGGTAGCGATTCGGGCAAAGCCCGACGCTACGCGAACACCAACGAATCCTAGTCCGAGTGCGGGCATAAGCTGAGCTTTTAAAGATCCCGTTCTTGTAGGCTTTCGAGAACTTCTGTCAGGCAGTCAGGGTTGAAGGTTGTTAGGTTGAAGGTTGTTAGGTTGAAGGTTGAACGCGATGGACGAAGTCCCGCTTTCAGCGATCGCGTGGCCTTTTGGCCAAGGTTGTTAGGTTGAAGGTTGAACGCGATGGACGAAGTCCCGCTTTGCTGCGAAGCGCGTGGCCTTTTGGCCAAGGTTGAACGCGATGGACGAAGTCCCGCTTTCAGCGATCGCGTGGCCTTTTGGCCAAGGTTGTTAGGTTGTTTACCATAGGCGTTGGGTGTAGGTTAGATTGAGATTTACATGCTTCTTGGGGGAAACTTCAACATTAGTTAATCCTAGTTACACACAATGAGCAAATTTTGGAATAATGGTAAAAAAGCGATGTATTGCTATTCCCTAAAATCCCAAACTTGTCTACCTCATTTAATTTAAGTCTCACTATGCAATCTACTTCCCAAATTAACCAATGTACACTTCTCCCTGAGACCTTAATTAAACTCGCTTACCAGGGATTTCAACGTAAGCATTCAGCCGTCAGCCGTCAGCCGTCAGCTCTACAGCGAAATGCTCCTCACTCTGCGGCGGTGGAGGTCTTAACTAGACTACAACTCGACCTGCTACTGGCTTTAACACCACCTGGGAAAAAGAAACCCGAGAAACTGACTATTGACTGGTATTCTAGCTTACGGAATCGGAGAGCGTAGTACAATGACCTTTGAACTGGTGTGGGCGTACGAAGGGTTTGTGGGAGTGTTTCTTCTATGTTACAGATGGTTTCAATGTGTATCCCAACTACATCCATCGATGGTGACCAGATATCGTCAACCCGTTGTATATGACCCGAGTCTAGGGTGATTTCACTCGATTGAGGCACTATCTGGCTCGGCTACATCCCAAGACTTTGTGTGACTCGAAGTCAATAGAAATGCTGAAGCATTCGATCGGACTGTTAGTGCATTACCTGAAGTTTTGGGAGGTGCCGGTGCCACCGAGGCACATACCTGTCTATCCCTGATTCATCCGGTAATTCAGTAACGCTTTGGAGTTTAGTCATTTCTATGTTGAATTGGAGAAGGAAACATGGTCAATCTGCATAAGAAGTACGAAGTTCAGAATGTTCAACAAAATCGTTCAGAACACGACCCTTTTACCTTGAAAAGGTACGAACAGTTCTTCAGTTTTTTTCATAAAGGAGCTGTAAAGATTCTTGACGTAGGTTGCAATACGGGTAGAGGTGGATTACGTTTTAAGGAGTTGAACCCGAACCTGACATTATTTGGTCTTGATTGTGTACAAGAAAGATTAGATGTTTTGCCTGAGTGCTATTCACAAAAAGTCTATGGTCTTTCAACAGACATACCTATGGAAGATCGATTTTTTGATGTGATTACTGCTGGTGAGTTTCTTGAACACCTGTATCCTGCCGATGTAGATAAAACATTATGTGAATTCCAAAGAGTGTTGAAGATTGGCGGAAGGCTGTTGCTTACCACTCCCAATCCTAATTACATAAAAAATAAAATCATTGGAATGTCAGTTTACGGTGTCAGCCATTTAACTCAGCATTTTCCAGAAGTTCTGCGATTGAGATTGCAAATGCATGGATTCTCAGGAGTTAAATTATATGGATCAGGTAGGGTATCCCAGTATTTAGGTTGGCATTTTCCGTTGATGTCAATCTATGGTAGCTATCTCGTTGTAGCAAATAAGTACTGATCAGGCTAAGATTACCGTTTGTCTGCTTAAGGAGAAAATATCCCACCTGGAAAATTAAAAGGAAATGTGGCAATTCTTCCAGGGGGTAGGCTGTCCTGGAATGCCCTCCTCTGTAAGGTCAATGGCACTGAAGCAGAGGAATTAGCTCAAGGAGGTGCTAAACCCTCTGCTAAGATTCTCGAAGAGATGAATTTCGTGGAAACTTGGCTCAAAGGTATCGGAGCGAAAGCCGTTAAGCCTGCATCTGAGCTTTATAATATCTTCCATGCAGGCAATATTACTGGTGTAGTAGACCCTCTCTATGGATCCCAAATGCTCTTAGGTGGCACACCCAATTGGTGCGCTTTAGGAAACTTTGGCTATCATTTTGATGTGCGCGGGGGTATCGAAGGTCTTGGTACCAGAGCCTCTGAGAACGGGTTTAAAAGTGTAAGTTTTAGTAAGCCAATTTTCAACATAGGCATCCAGCATCCCCAAATTAAGGCATTTCCTAATTTAGCCCTTGTCAGTCCTGGTTCTGGGTTTCAAGGGTTTGCTTCATCCGCTGGTAGAATTGTCGAATTTAATGCTGGTGTTGGTCAGGCATTGGGGATTGCTGCCATTACTGCCCTTCTTTCTGGCAGAAACCTAAGTAATGTATCCAACTCTGAGGTCATAAAAGTACTTTTAAGCACTAAGCAACTTCCTCGCGTCTATGGATATGCTAATAATAATGAAGCTAAGAAATTGAATAATTTCGAGTCTTTATTAGTGCTGGTTTGAGAGACTTTTGATAAAGTAAATATTACAGTCGTTTTCCTGACGGGGCGCTTGTCGCCCCGTCAGCTTATATGGTCAAACTTGGGTGAGTTTTATGGAGTCGTGTTGGGATTTGGTGAAGGAGTTAATGAAGTAAAATCCCAATAAACTGGAGTATTATTTACGAGGTATAAGAGCTAGGTCCCTTATTTTGGCTACATTCTAGCTTCCATGTCACCCCTTCAGGATAAACGACTATCGACTGGAATTCAAAATACAAACGTACCAGTACGTGGTTGATTAGTTTTGTCAGTCAACCCGCGCTTGTTCTGTCAGCTTTATAGCCATTCATGTCGCCCCCCCAGCAAAAATTAGATGCACCCTCCCCGTAGCGGTGGGCTAAAGTGTTTTTGTTACTTAAATCAACAAAACTTTATAAAGTTAATAAAATCTTATGTTGACAGGTGACACCAATCTGTTAAAGTTACAAGAGAAATAATTGAAATAAAGGCAAATGATGATACTATTAAGGCTGTAGTTAAAGCTAAGGCTGTAGTTAAAGCCTCTCAACATCAAGAGAAAACTTGAAATATAAAAAATATTAATGTTAGGAATGTCAAGGGAATAACAATGGATCTAGAGGATTACATCAATAAATGGAATTTTGTAAAGAACAATTACGATTTTTTATATCAACCCAGGAAATTAACAAAAAAAGATTTAACTATTCAGATTCCTGCTAGGGGAAAGCTTTCAGATGATGGAATTCGCCGGGACGTGCAGCTATTGACACATCTATATGGTTTTTTTGTTCTCCGTACTCACGAAAATGATGCGTTATTAGATAATCGACGTTTTAAGGAATGGCGAAATCAGTTGCATTTATTGCTCGGGAAACAAGTGCGACAACCCTATAGTAATTCTGGCAAAATAGAATCAAATGAGAATGCTTTAGCCAGAAAAGTGTTCGCTGACTATGGCGTTGATTTTAAAGAAAATGATGTTTTGATGATGGCCAATCTAGCTGATCGTGTTAAGGGTAATAAATACAACGGTCATCTAGAAGTCCATCAAGACGGCACATTCTTAAAAGTCGTTCCTGATTGGGTGGTGTTTACAGTCCTACAAAATGCTCAATCAGGAGGGGAAACTCGTGTGGCGAGTGGACAGCATCTTTTAAATGCTATTCCTTTGCCTTATCTAGCTGTTTTAAAAGAAGCAGATGCTGTTACCTTTTTTAGGGAAGGAACGGATGGTCATCTTAGTAAACCAATTATTAATTACCATAAGGAAAAAAGATGCATTACAACGGGTTATCGCGCCGATGGCGATGTTGACTATAAGTGTAAAAACGCCCTGACGAAAATAGCAATGGATTGGATCTGGAATTTTAATAAAAATCCAGAGAATTACACAAGCGTTTTGCTAGAAGAACTTAGGGAAAGTTTAGTGCTGGCAAACTTAGTCGCTTTTCATGGTAGAGAAGAATTTACTAACTCCGAAACCAAGATTAGAAAAGTTCTGCGTTGGACTTTCGATAATAATACTGCCAATCCCCTCGACCAGGGAATTTATTTTACTGGAAACAAAGAACTAGAAAAGGTGGTTACAAGCCAAAGTTTTGAGGCGTATTTACAAGATGAATTGGCCTGGAAAACACAAAGAGACATTCTATCTAAACTTGCTCACCTTAGTCCCGAGAACTATCCAGAAAACTTAGAGAGTAAACTCAGAAGCGAGGATCTTAATAGACAAGTAATGACAAGAATAATATGAATAATTTTGAACACAATTTTAGGCAAGAAAGGGACAAGAATAATCAGCATAAAAATATGATTATTTTTTGTAACGAAGATATGATCGCTAATATAGTTCTAAATTATTTGCTTCCTTTTTTGAGCAATAGAAACTTTAAAATTAATATATTTTTGTCACAAAAAGTATCGAGAAAAGCAGAAAGCCAAGTCGAAAAATTGTCTAAGTTTAATTTTTTTACTAAAGATTATATCCGTAACATAGTTTTTCCTTGCATTGAAAAAAATCTAGGCAATAAAAAATGCCATTTGATGACATTCAATCAACTGGCGAGACAGTACGAATGCGAATTATATCGCATCAAAAGTACTAAAAACAGAGAAGAACAGGATAAAATTATTGCTATTTATCAAGAACATGAACCTTACATTAGTTTGTCTGTAAGGAACAATCTAATCATCAGTTCAGAAATTATTAAAGTAGCAAGTGAGTATGGTGTGGGGAAGATTTTCAATATTCACTCATCAAAACTTCCTGAACGTGCTGGCGTGTGGTGTTCCTTGTGGGATATGGCTGAAGGAAAATCTCTTTACGGAACTTTACATATTGTTGAGGAAGGAATTGATACAGGTAGCATCATAGGAGCTTACTCTGTAGATCTTAATAAAAACTACAGCTATCTAAAAAATTTATGTTTGATTTACAAAAAAGGTGCCCAAATCTTTTTAGAATACATCGATGAGTTAGCTCAAGGATATTCTTTTCCTTTTTCTTGGGAGGGAAAACAGGATCTTAGTAAAAGAACATATTATCGTACTCCCACTTACCAAGAAGTTAATCAAATGGAGGATTTGGGAATAGAACTATTTTCTTACAGTGAACTTTTCGAAATCCTAGCATATTATTCCCTATAAAAAACAGTTTAAACTTTCCAATTAGTGTAGCTTTACCGAGTACAAATAGAATTAATTAAAACTCCCGAGCTAAATTTAGAAACAGACAAAGATTTATGTGCAAAAAAAACAATTATTACCTACGATTCGGACAGTAACATTGATTATCAGTCTTTAGAGGCGGGCACGATTGTCAAATATCATCTCAGTAATGACTTAGATATTTTACTAGAAACCCATCCTAATGCTTGGACACCTTCTTCACTATTTTCCCTCACAATGTGTGAGCCAGTAGCTGCTGATGATTGTAGGGGCAAGGTGGTGATGGATTTTGCTGGTGGCTTAGGCATGTTTGGCATAGTCGCCGGAAAAGGTGGTGCAGCTCAGGTAATTGGCACGGAATTAAACCCTTATGCCGTTACCCTGCAAGGAAGCAATTGGGAATTGAATGGTCTTAACCCAAAGGATTTCCAAAGTTTTGAGTCTAACTGCTTTGCTGCAATTCAAGGGAATCGAGAGATTGAAGGGAAAGTTGATCGCATTTATCTCAACCCGCCAGCACTACCTGATACGGAGGAAAAATTGCAAGCAAGGCTGAAGTTTGCTGACCAATTTCGGGGTGAAGAATGGAACCGCAATGGCGATCGCGGCAGGCTAGTAATGGACACTTTAATTACCCAAGGTAGTTCCTACCTGGCACCAGGAGGGGAAATTCTCTTCATCGCCACCAGTAAAAATGGCCCCAGACTAACCCATAGGTTAATGGAAAAATACTGGGGAAAAGGAATTCAAAGCGATAGTGACAATCCTTTAGACTATTGTATTAACTGGGAAGAGCGGGGTGATGCCAATTGGGCTGTTGTCCACAGAATTAATGTTGCCTTAGCTAACTATCACATAGAGTTTGTCCAAAGCTATCAAAAACTAGCATATCTAGAAGGAGAACCCTCCCCCTTTCTAGAACAAGAGGGCAATCTCTATCAGCAGTTATATTTTATCCGTGCCAAGAAAGCATGAGTAAACTCCTAAGTTTTGCTCATGCTAAAGTAACTTTCGATTTAAGATAAAAAAGCAATGTCAAACCACGCAAATATCAATAAAGCTACTGCCGAAAATTTTCAATGGGGAACTGGCTGTCAAGGATGGCATTTATTAGCCAATGACAATTTAACCGTTGCACAGGAAATTATGCCTCCCAACAGCAGGGGAGTAGAACATTACCACGAAGTTGCCCAACAGTTTTTCTTTATACTTGAGGGTGAAGCATCTATAGTAATTGAGAACACAACACATGTTCTTAATTCGGGTGATGGCATACTAATATCTCCGGGAGCGCTGCATCAAATTAGGAATGAATCAAGCAATGACCTACACTTTATAGCCATTTCTTCGCCAAACAGCTTTCATGATTTTAAGAATGAAGTGGGAGAAGTGCCTGCAGATTGGAAACCAGATTTCTTTCCTAGCCAGAAATCCTGAATCTTAACCTAATGGAACTAATGCAATGATCAAGATCGCAGAAAAAACATTTCTGGTAACAGGAGCGGGAACTGGAATCGGCTACTCCATTGCCCAATGTCTTATTGCTTCAGAAGCGCGAGTTGTGCTCCACTGTAATTCTCATGTTGAGCAAGCCCAGAAGTTAGCCTCCGAAGCAAAAACTGATTGTGTTGTCATTCAAAAAGATTTATCCCAGCCCCAAGCAGGACAAGAATTAGTGGAGGAAATTCTTAATCTGGGATATTCCCTGGATGGTGTTGTCAATAATGCCGCCATCATGACCGAACTCAGCTTGGATGATAATCCCTCAGTCTGGGAAGAGAAATGGCTGAAAACTCTTGAAGTTAACCTGATTGCTGTTAGTTCCATCACCAGACGCGCCATAGAACACTTTAAGTCCAAGGGAGGAGGAATTATTGTTAACATCTCTAGTCGTGCAGCTCATCGTGGTGACACCCCAGAGTATATGCACTATGCAGCCTCCAAAGCAGCATTGAGTAAATTAACTAAAAGTATTGCTCGTAACTTCGCTGCTGATGGCATACTAGCCTATTAGACATCTCCGAAAAATAATTAAATTGTAGTAAACTGATAGAAAAGAGTGTTTATACCAACATATTCCTATAGTCGAACATATCCAAAATCATCCTCAGTAAATGCAGCGTAAGGTATGTCTGAAGTATGAGCGGGGTTGCTAATTATGGGTATGATTGTGTCCCCTGAACCCCAATCCTGGGGGAGAAAAGTAAATTAAATTCCCCCAACGTTGGGGGATAATGGTGCCATTCCCAAAATCAGACGATCA
>NZ_JAAHFV010000122.1:0-16655 GCF_010672755.1 Moorena sp. SIO1F2 | reverse complement strand
TGTACTGCCCATATCCTCACTAGTGCTAATGACATGGGTACTGGTGCATATACCATTGTTGCAGGTACAGCAGCCGAGGTATTGGGGCTAGCTGTAGAACAGGTACGGGTGGAGATGGGAGACTCCTTACTGCCAAATGGTGGGATGGCGGGTGGTTCCCAAATGACAGCAACCCTTGTACCAGCAGTGATGGCGGCTTGTGAGGCAGTTCTTAAGACAGCTCTTGCCGCAACAGCCCAAGAAGCCTTTGCCACCCTGCATCAGTCGGGACAAGCTGCGTTTGAAGCGACAGCCTCTTCTGCAGCCGGTGAAGAGGGGAAGAAATGGGCATTCCAATCCTGGGGGGCACATTTTTGTGAAGTCAGCGTAGATGAAGACATTGCCCGCTTGCGCGTCAACCGTTGGGTGTCTGTGATGAATATTGGGCGAGTAATGAATGCCAAAACTGCAGCGTCTCAGATACGGGGTGGTGTAATTATGGGTATTGGCCACGCCTTGATGGAAGCCTGTGATTTTGACCCAAATATTGGCTATCCTGTGGTTTACGACCTGGCCACCTATCATTATCCCAGTCATGCAGATATTCCCCGGATTCAGGTGACATTTGTAGGGGAACCCGACTATAACTTTAATCCCGCAGGGGTGCGGGGTTTGGGTGAAATTGGGATTACAGGAGTATCGGCTGCGATCGCTAATGCTATTTACCATGCTACAGGTAAACGTATCCGTGATTTACCAATTACACCGGATAAGTTGTTGTGACACACATAACAGAAGAGGCGTTCCATTCAACGCCTCTTCTGTTATGTGATGATGTTTATGTTGTGATGATGTTAATTTTCATATAAGTCAACCACGGGTAAACCTTTTTTGGGAATGCTGCTGATCAATCTTTACCGAATTCAGCCTAGTTTATAGGAGAAAATTAAACTCAATATTCCCAACATAGCTGGTACCAAAACTAGTCTTATATTCAGATTAATTAGTATTAGTAACAAGACTAATATTGCCAAGACTGCGGTAAAATTTAGACAATAATCTTTGAGTTTATCTATCAACACTAGAGATTGCCGACAACGAGGGCAATACTTTGTATGTCTGCGGAGAGCGATCATATAATTGCTGATCACTTAATTCTTGGAAAGGTGCTTCTGTTAATCCCTGCCATGCAGGTTTACCACTAAATGGTTACCTAAAATCTAAAATCTAAAATTTCAAATCTCATGACCACACCTGCCCATAATCTCATCCAGTCCATCTATGAAGCCATCAATCGTAGGGATGTTAACGCTGCGATGGAGTGGATAGACGACCAGTGTATTTACGAGGATCTCAACTTTTCCCAACCATTCAAAGGAAAGGAAGCTGTCAGACAACTTCTGGAAGAATCCTGTCAAGGTATCCCGGATGAGTTAAAATTTGTCATTGACGATATCACCACAGGGGATCCCCTGGCAGTAGGAATACTATGGCACGTTGAGTTAGACGGCATTCCCTTTCCCAACGGACGAGGTGTTAGCTTTTATCGTTGTTCTGAGGTAACTGGCAAGTTAGTTTTAGCCCGTGATCTGGTTGAACCCCCCATAAAACCAGGGAAGGCGGCATTCTTTATCATCCGACTAGTATCTCCGCTGATACGAAAACTGCTGAAAAATCGGCAAGATAAAAGTACCATGGAAATCTCTCCCTTAGGCCAAGGGATTCCAAAAAGTCAACCCTTTCTTGCTCTAGTATTTGGGTTAATAGCGATCGCCTATATTTACATTCTGTTTTTATCTCCACCAGGGCAACTTATTCCAGGGCAACCCGCTTGGGCTATTCAACCAGAAACTATAGAGGAAATAGTAAATGAATCTCTGAATTTTTTCTTTATTTTACCCCTTTTTAACCGAGTAGGCATTAATTATTTAGAAGCACCAGTGGTTCATCCTACCTTAGAAGCACTCTTCAACTTTGCCGAAGCTTGGATTTTCATGTTTTTACCTCTACTCCTCGTCGATAGAAGGACAACTCATCTCCCCAAGATTCTGATTTGGAGTCTGGCGATGTTCGGAACCAATGCTGTTCTTACCCCTTATATGGCACTGCGCTATAATACACCAATTCCTCCAGTAAAGGAGGAAACGAACAAGGGAATATTAGCTCGTGTATTTGGTTGGACAGGAATGATAGTGGGGATAATTGCCTTATTTTGGGGGGTACTTTGCCGACCAGAGTTTGGAGATTTGGTCGAGAGAATGAACTATTTTGGCGAGCAATTGATGACGAACCGACTTACATTAGCTTTCTGTGTAGATTTAGTACTTTTTTCCATTGTTCAGGCTTTACTTTTGGGTGCAGTTAACAGCAGAATTGGCTGGTTTCGATTTATTCCTTTCTGGGGACTTGCGCTATGGCTAATTATATGATTTGCTTGGAGGTTGGCTCAGCAAGAGCGGACGCAATTTGCTGCCCCAAATCACTTTTATTATCAAATCATAACTATAGGTTTTTGGGCTCATCTGGTGTTCAATATCAACAAGTTTACCCTAACGCTTATTTAACTGTGCTGCGGAGTATTTTCATTCAGTAAAGGTTAATCAAAATTAAATCATGTTAGAACTATATTTAGACAGTGCCGATGTTGAAAAAATAGCACATTTTAACTCTTGCTTACCGATTAAAGGAATAACAACGAACCCCAGTATTTTGGCTCAAGCTAACATAGGTGTTAATCAACTACTTAAAGAAGTAACTACTATACTAGGGAATGAGGCACGTTTCCACATTCAAGTTATTAGTCAATCTGTAGATGAAATTATCGTTGAAGCTGATAAAATAACAGCTTTACCCTATGATATAGTGGTTAAAATTCCGGCCACGGAAATAGGTCTGGTGGCAATAAAACAGTTACATCAGAAGCAGATACCTCTATTAGCTACGGCAATTTATACAGTTCAACAAGGTTTTTTAGCTGCACTAGCAGGTGCAGATTATTTAGCTCCTTATGTAAATCGAATTGATGTTTTTGGGGGAAATGGTGTCACAGTTGTGGAGCAACTTCAACAACTTATCCAACAACAACAGCTAAGTTGTTGTTTATTACCTGCTAGTTTTAAAAATCCGCGTCAAGTTTTAGAGGTATTACAAGCAGGGGTTGGTGCAATTACTTTGCCTGTAGGTATAATGGGACAAATGGTTTCACATCCGGCTATACCTTTGGCCGTTGAACAATTTAATACTGATTGGCAACAAGTCTTTGGTGATAAATTATCTTTTGAAACTTAATGTGACCTGAGTTTTGGATAATAAAATAGGCAGATATAGAGACCATAAATAAACATACATATAGATTTTAGCGCAGTTATGAGGTACCTAAAAGCCAATAATTTGTACCTGCTCCAAAGGCTGTAGTAACCCACGGAACATAACGCTGCTATATCTGCTGCTGTCCATGTTTCATTGCCTAATAAGTATTGAGATTGGGCTAATTGTTGATAAAAAATTGGTAAAAGGCGATTTTGAGCTCTGCTATAATAAGTAGGATTATCCAGTAGTCAAGATGAAAGAGCTAAATTCTATTCTAGCAGCATTCGGAGATAGTCAACACAACGATCAACAAGTATTTCTTGCTACTGTTGTCAATGTTCAAGGCTCTACCTATCGCCAACCTGGTGCGCGGATGCTGATCACATCAACTGGTAAAATGGTAGGAACCATTAGCGGTGGTTGCTTGGAAAATGATGTATTTGAGCATACTCGCGTCTCCATGCCACACGGAAAACCCATAGTCGTCACTTATGATACCACTGCTGATGAGGACATTATCTGGGGATTTGGCCTGGGTTGTAACGGTGTGGTAAACGTCTTGATTGAGCCTCTAAATCAAGATAATCCCCTTAATCCCTTAGCTTTTATTCATCAATGTTTCTATAACCAGCAGCAAGGTATTATTGCCACTGTTGTTGCTGTGGAAGGTACGGTTAATGTTCAGGTTGGGGCGCGTTTAATCCTGCAATCAAATAATCGTGTAAATACTGATATTCAAGAAGAGTATTTGACTGCTGCTTTGCTCAAAGATGCTCAAGCTGCTCTGGAAAATAAACATTCAAGTTTCTATCAATACCAATTAGCAGTCGGTAAAGTAGATATTTTTATCGAGTTTATTAAACCCCCGCCACACCTAATAATTTTTGGTGCAGGTCGTGATAGTCTACCTGTAGCAGAGTTTGCTAAAGCCTTAGGTTGGCGAGTCACTATAGTTGATTGTCGAGGGAGTGAGGTAACTCAAGAGCGTTTTGTCATGGCTGATCAGGTGATTCTCACCCGCAGGGAAATTTTAGACAAGCAAATATCTATTGATGATGACACCATTGCTGTGGTAATGACTCATAACTACCTCGATGATTTAGAAATTTTGAAAGTGCTAATCCCTGCTGCAATCAGCTATCTGGGTTGTTTGGGCTCCAAGCAACGCACTGCCAGGTTACTGCAAGATTTACGTACAGCAGGAGTAGAATGTACACCCATACAGCTAGAAAAGTTATATACTCCTGTTGGTATTGATATTGGTGCAGATACACCAGAAGCGATCGCATTATCCATCATTGCTGAGATTCAAGCCGTGTTAGCAAACCGTGGTGGTGGCTTTTTAAAACACCGCATGGAACCAATTCACGAACGAACTCAAGTCAAGGAAATCCCAATTGATAAACTATAAAATTTGTGGAAGTTTGACTCTTGATTCTTTGAATTATGAAATGAAAATAACCCATTCACAGCTAAAACCAACTGAATCAAATATTGCTATTATTATCCTAGCAGCAGGTGCATCAACCCGCATGGGTAAACCTAAACAACTCTTACCCTATCAGGGATGCAGCTTACTTCGCCATACCCTAGAGAAAGCAATGGCTTCAGTCTGCAAGCCTGTAGTGGTGGTTTTAGGAGCAAATGCCCAACAGATATATTCTGAAGTTAACCAACCTTCTGTAACGGTAGTTGAAAACCCAGATTGGAATTTGGGAATGGGTTCCTCAATTCGTAGGGGAATTCTATCCCTTGGAAGTTGTTATGAAACCATAGACGCAGCAGTTATTACTGTTTGTGACCAGCCGTTTATTTCTACTGAAATTATTAATTCTTTAGTGGCAGCCTATCATGCTACGGGAAAACCCATTGTTGCTTGTCAATATGCAGATACATTAGGTGTACCTGTTTTGTTTAAACATATAGTTTTCTCTGAACTAGCAACCTTAGATGAGACCGTGGGGGCAAAAAAAATAATTAACAAATACTACAACGAAGTATTTAGTATTTCTTTTCCATTAGGTGTAATTGACATTGATACACCAAGAGATTACCAGAAGTTAGAGAAAAACCAAGAGGGGCAAGAGCTCCGGAGTTTTATTTGACAAAAAAACAAGACCTCCTAGGTTTACATCTCAAATACAAACCCTATAGTAGAGTGCGTTAATAACGCAGCTTACTGGTATAGTTATGGCGTAAGTCCTGTTAGTTACAAGCCCGATCCCCTTGTGGATGAGGCTGTTGACTGTTCAATATAAAAAGAGTATAAAACTCATAGCTAAAGGCAAAAATGGAGCAAATACACTCAGAAATTGACGCAATTCGCCAGAGCATTGCCGCACTACGTGCTGAACGTGATACCCTAACCCGCCAGGAAATCATCCTAGAAGACCAGTCCCCAGAAGCGATCGCTCAAGCCTACCGTCGTCAAGCCAGTGAAAACGCCCAACGATCGGTAGAGATACTAGGAATCGATAATGCGATCGCAGCCTTAGAAGCCCAGTTGCAACAAAAACAGCAGCAGTTACAGCCAGCACTTACTATCAGTCAACCCCTAACCCTAGAAGACCAAATAGAACAAGCCACACAACAAGCTTATGACCACGCTGAACGGATTAATGAACTGGCAGCGGAACTAGCAGAAGAACTCAAAGCCCTAAAAGCGATCGCTCATGACCTGAGTCCCATTTATTGGAAGTTGTATCATCGACCCTTTGTTACTGGATTCAGAAGTACCTCAGTTCCCTACCTTCGTTCCGATCACGATGTTTTGAGGATTACGAAACTAGTCATTTAAATCTAGTAATTTAAATTAGTAATTAAAACGGATAAACTAATCTTAGGTTATCCGTTTATCCGTGTTTAAACATCCTGGTTTATCTAGTTTACCATTACCCCCCACTAACTTTAGCTTTGTAGCCCAGTTTAATCATTATTTGCACTAGTTTATCAGTATGATTTCCTTGAATTTCAATAGTATTATCTTTAACTGTACCACCACTACCACATTGGCCTTTCAGCTGTTTAAGTAACTTGGTTAAGGTTTCTGGTGATGATTGAAATCCACTAATTACTGTAACGGTTTTTCCCTTACGTCCTTTCCGTGATGCTTGTACCCGCAAATCTTGCTGATTTGGCGGAAGTTCTTGAATTGGTCGTTCAACTGCAGCGTCATTGCTAGTGCCAAATTCCTGGTAAGCAATTCGATTGCCAGAGGTTTTGGAGTCAGCAGCATTGCGTTTTGATTTTGATGAAGCCATTAGTTCAATATAGTATCAATCTATTTACAAGTCCGGTTAATCACTTACCAAATAGTAGTTCGATTTTTGGGTCAGGATAATGGGTAATCGGTAATCATCAACTACCAATTACCCATTACCCATTACCTATTACCCATTACCCATTATCCTATCCCGGAAAGAAACGGTTCTGGATGTCCCTGTTCAGGAACACAATCGATTTCGATCTGGAAGGTCCCTTCAAATCCAGTGTCTTGCACTTGAAATTCCCAGGCACCATCCACTTCTTTCATCTTATCAGCGGGATTGGGGGTAAAATCTGGCTGAGCAAATTTTTCATCGGTATGGAGGTAGAGTTCTATGGGTGTCTTGGCAATCAGAACCCGGATATAGTATTGTTTGCGGAAGATGACATTGTCAGAGAAACCAAGACCTAACAAATCCCGTTCACCGACGTAAAAGTCCAGCCGTAAGACCATGTCTTTCTCTTGTGCTGGGATGCTCTCATCCTCTAGAATTGATATGGTATTCAGGTAGCCTTCCCAGATCAGATTTTTGCCATCTGCCCAAGGAAATGCTAGGTTTTCGTCCGTCAAATCCTCTTTAATAAACGGACCATAGCAGTTTTCCGCCCCCTCACTCTGGTGAAACAGTTCAAAGTCCACCCGACGGGGTTTAATCGATACTCCCAGAAAGAACTCACTCTTGCCAAACCAATCCTTACCCCGAGTGATTTGGGCGTTGACAAAACGTAAACGCGATCGCACATCCCCAAAGAAAAAGCGCGTTGCTACTTCAAATGCTTCCCGGGAAGTAATCACGGAGTCGAAACCACCGTGGGATTTGTGGATAAAGGTACGGGGTGCCCCAGGAATTTGGGCAGAGAATTGCTTAACTAAGCCATCACTACGGTTATAGTTAGAACCAAACTCATATCTCGGGGAGAAAACGCGGTTGAGAAAGGAGGCTTGTCGCAAATTGTAAGACTTATAGTTGGTACCAACAATAGTTAAAAGTCGTTCTAATGGAAAGTGTTTCTCAAAATTTTGGAATGAATAGGGGTTGTTGAGCTTACTTTGATTTTTGAGATTAAAGCGCTCTAATTCTTCTTGAGCTCCTAGCTCTCCCCCAAACCCCAGCCAATCTTCTAAGATTTGGAAGGTAATGCCTTGGTGAGGAGTTCCCAAAGTTATAATTTTATTGATGTAGTCTTCAGCCTTAAGACCAAGGCTGGGATAGATGACTTGAACTGCTTCGCGAGCGATTAACCCACCCATAGAATGGGCAATGATGTTAACCTTAGGTTTAACACCTGCTTGATTCGCCGTTAGTTCACGAATTAAGTAGATTAGACGCACCAAGGCATTACCATAGGTTTCAAATTTACGCTCTTTCAGGTCATAGTAGCGAAATACCCAAATGGAGCGCCAGGGATCTTTGGTAGACTCCAAAAAGGATTCTGCCCTCTCTGGGTTTATGACCACTTTATCCCCGGAAAAATATCTTTTTTCTTCTGTTTTGTCTGGATAGTTTAGAGTATAGGTTTCTTCTTTGAGGCGCTTAAATTTATCGAAAATACCATTATCCTTTAACCACTCCAGTGATGATGGCAGGGGTTTGCCATCCTGGAGCATTTGCTGCAAAGACTTTAGTTTCCGAGGCAGGGTTGGTTCATCTTCAATCTCCCGACTACCAAAAGTCACGACGTTAGTAGCATCATGGTATTGCCAGTCTGACTTGAGGAAACTCAGGATTAATCCTTCATAAATCTCGTTTGTTCCCTTTTTGTGTTCATAGACAGTGCCTTGGTTAAACCCCTGATAGGTTAAGCGCTGTTCCTCTTGAATATTGAGACCACCAAACCCACGAATTAGGATAATTGGTAAAGGAGTACGGGTAGGTACAGACATTGTCATCTCCTATCACATCTGAAATGTTAATTCATCGATCTTAGCTGCTGATTCATCTCTAGACCATCAGTTTTGTTTGTCAATTATAAATTTTTAATTTAAAATTACCTGACCAACTATCCGGCAATTGAGGAGCTTCAATTGCCATATTCATGCCCATGTTTGGAGGGGTTCGTGAAATGGCCCTCAACTAAAGTCAGTCAACCAGCCCAAAACCACTCACGCTTTGCATCAAGAAACTGAATAATATCCAATTTAAATGCGCAACAGCTTATGACAAGGCCGTAGATGATAGAATTAAATAAATTAGATAAGGGATGAAAAACATCCAAAATGGCAAAAGACGTTTTCCATCAACAGGTTAAAAATGCTTTGATCAAAGACGGATGGAATATCACTCACGATCCTCTCACGATTCGGATTGGCGAGGCAGTCAAATTACAAATTGATTTAGCGGCAGAAATCGCAATCGCAGCTGAACGAGATGCCGAAAAAATTGCTGTAGAAATTAAAAGCTTTATTGGCGACTCAGATATCAGCACATTTCATACGGCGTTAGGGCAATATCTTAACTATTGTCAGGCTCTTGAAGAACTTGAACCAGAGCGAATTGTTTATTTAGCTATTCCTTATGAAACTTATCAAGATTTTTTTCAGCTTTCTTTCATCCAACGCGCTCTGAGACGTTACCAAGTCAAGTTGATGATTTACGATCCGAAATTGGAGGAGATTAGGCAATGGATAAAATAGAGCAATATCGGCAATTTGTCAAGCAGATTTTAACTGAACACTCCCAAATAGCAACCCCTACTGATAGGGATACGGTCAAAGCCGAGCTAATATTTGATAGGGAACACGACCATTATCAATTGGCTTATGTGGGTTGGCAAGGAGATAAGCGGATATTTGGTCCTGTGATGCACTTTGATATTATTGATGGCAAAATTTGGATTCAATATAACGGGACTGAAGACTCGGTTGCTGAGAGGTTGGTGGAAATGGGTGTACCCACTTCTGATATCGTTTTAGGTTTTCATTCCGCTTTTAAGCGCCAATTTACCCGTTATGCAGTTGGTTAAAACTATGATACCCTATTTAGAGGTTTGCGACTTTATTAGGCTCTCCCGGATCTGTGGTTGAAAACGTATCAAAAGGCACAAAATCGACAATCAACGTGGCTGGAACTGGCGGAATTACGTGATATAAGCTTGCCTTATCACCCCAAAGCCGGGAGAGCCTTAACCATTAACGATTCATGCTCCCCCAATCTGAATATTGCGCACCCGCACCGGCACACAAGCATGGGTCATTTGAGCAAGTTGTATCGGTTCCCCTTTACCACACATATGGGTACCAAACTGCTCCTGTTCCGAAGCCACTCCAATGGCATCAACACTATTCCAGAAATCAGTACTCATAGAATGATAGGTAACATCCTTCAGCATGCCCACTACTTTACCTTTCTCCACCTTCCAGAAAGCATCTCCACCAAACTGAAAATTACGTCGCTGCTGGTCAATGGAGAAACTACCTCTACCATCAATTAAAATCCCTTCCTCAGTCTCAGCAATCATTTCTGATAGTGTGGCAGAGTGACTTCCTCCCTCTGCTCCCGGTTCTAACCCTAAATTAGGAATCCGCACCATCGGAACACTTGACCAACTATCGGCGTAAGCGCAACCGTTACTACTGGCATTACCTAGTCGATAAGCCGTTTCCCGGTCAGTGAGGTAGTCTACTAAAATGCCATCCTTGACAACATACCAATCTTGTGCTGGTACCCCCTCATCGTCATAGCCTAAAGTACTACGTCCCCCCGATTGAGTGCGATCGCATTTAAAATTCACCCAAGGAGCAGCATATTGCAGCTTGCCCAATTTATCAGTAGTCGCAAAGCTAGTACCAGCAAAATTCGACTCATAGCCGTACACCCGATCCAGTTCCGTAGGGTGTCCCACCGATTCATGAATCGTTAGGTGGAGATGACTAGGCTTCAGAATCAGAGTGCTGCGAATACCAGAAGGTCCCTTGGGAGCATGAACCTTCTCTATCGCTTCTTCTGCTACCCGTTCTACCTGATTCAAAAGGTCTGGGGGTTGAATATGCTCGTAACCGATATTTAAAGGTGGACGCTCATAGCTACGGCTTTGAGCATCCCCATTAGCAACTGCTGTACAACCCATACCTGGATAGCTACGGTATATAGTCTGTTCAATTAGGGAATCAACAGTAGACGCAAAAATCTTGTCTTCACGAGTAAAACGCAGGAAAGAGTAAGCCTTCTTAATTCCGCGATCGCTATAGCTAAGCAATTGATCATTGATACGCAATAGTAAATCGGCTTTCTCAGTAATCGGTATAGTAAACGGGTCAATTTCGATTGGAGTAATATAGGTATCGCGATAGGCTTCTACTGGGGCTAATCTTACCTGTGTTTGCTGACAAAGGCGGCTACCTTTAGCAATCTCCACAGCTAAAGCCACCATTCGTTCCACTTCCTCTGGAGTTTTATAGGGACTAGCTGCAAAGCCCCAAGCGCCATTGAGTAACACTCTTACCCCAAAGCCAGAACTAACATTATCACAGAGTTGGCTAAGGGAGCGATCGCGTGCGGTTAAGTTCTGATTACGGTAGGTACAAATACGGATATCCCCATACTCACACCCAGCTTTACGAATTAAATCAATCCCTAGTGTCGCCAAGTCTCTCGCCAAGTCTGTAGTCGTAATTGGTGCTAAGGCTTTTATCATTGTATGTAAAGTATGTAAATAATGTTTAAGAACAATGCCTAATATGGATTAAAGTTGCTATAATCGCACTGGCTAGATTATGATTAACCTAGCCCTCTCCTCATTTTAATAAAAGTTAGTAAAATCAAGGTCGCTGATTGTAACCATTCAGCCTAATCCTAAAAGCAATAAGAAGCAATAAGAACCAATAATAAATCAGCGTCTTTCTAGTTGTCCACAATCAATCATCTACTCCCACCCCTGGGTCAAATCCCTAAGTTTTCCTTGATTATTGATATCAAAACTATAGCGCTTTTCAATTAGTAGAAAAGTTTGCGTAGGGTGCGTTAGGGGGGGCCGAGGATTTTATCGGTAGCCACGGTTGCGACAGTCTGCCCCGTAACGCACCACCGAGTAAAACAGCTTTAATAAGATGCACCTTATTAAAATACATTTGCCCTGGTTTTAGTTGATATCAAAATATTTATTCAAAACTATCGGCTAATCTGAAATAGCTTCAGTAATTCTACATCTAGTGAGCTGATCGACTAATTGTCCCCATCTCCCTATTTCCCTAGCTCCTCATCATTCTCAAACGACAATGAAAAAGCCCTGCTCCAAGGCAGGGGACATCAGGTTTATTTTTATCAATTGGAAGCCCCCGGTATAGCGCTACGCTTAGCGTGAGAAGTTAGAAGTCAGAAGTCAAAAGTAAGCTATTACTTACGTTTCGGAGTTTAGGAATGTCAAACATCTGAATGCGTAGTGCTATAGTATTAAATTTACCGGGGAAGCATGTCAGTGATCTTCAAATTCGGGATAAATATCCTTTTCAAAGATTTCCTTAATCCAGTCAGGTAAGAAATACTCAGGCTTGTTGATATCCATATCCTGGCGGAGATCCACTTTATACTTGGCATCCCGTGGGGCGATGGAAGGAACCCAAGCTGAATGGAGAGACAAAGCAAATTTAACGTCCTCGTGACCCAATTTGGTAATTGGTCCTGCCGCAAGATTTCCTGCTTGCCAAATCCAAAATTCCGACCCACTAGGAGTAGTTACTGTCGCCACGATATACCCTTCAAGTTCGTCAGTTTGCCCTTGCTTAGGAACATAAATAGGGGTATTAACTACATACCCTCGTTCAATAGTCCATGAATCTTTAACTTCCATATCCACTGGAGACCATCGCAAAATACCTGATGGTTTCCAATTAGGTAAATCGTTTACTGGTACTTTACGGAAAGGATGATTAGCGTATAATTCAACCAATCTGCGAGGGGTAATTTCACTAATATACCCAGTGTAATTTACCCAAATATTCTGAAACTGTGTGGGAGACGTACCTTGAATTCCTTGATATGTAGGGAGTGCAACTCCCCAAAAATCCTCGAATAAGCAAGGTTGTTCACTCTTTAGTTCGCCTGTCTTCGCATTAACAACACATTTACCAAAACCCTGCTGATCATATACACCAGGAGGATAGCCATAAAAAGCAGATGGAACAAACTCAAATAAGGTTGGCCATCTTTTATCCGATTTCTGTAGCCACTCGCTAACATCATGACCAGAAGCTAACACCAGATGCAAGGTCAAATTTTCTCCATCATTATCTTCATAATCAGCATAAAAATGAACACATTCGCGAGGGATTGTGATGTGTTTAGCAATAGCTTTCTCGCCCTGAAGTTCTGCTCGCGGCACTAACCAGACTTGATTGTAAGCTGATTGAGCTTTAGCTTTTACTTCAGGAAGTAACATTCTTAAATATTCTATGAGAAAAGCCGTGTCAATAATTACCACGTAGTTTTTGGTAATCGCTATCTGGTGCGTAGACTGCTTAATTTCAACTGGCTTATTGGTGCGCTCATCAATTATTTTGGTTGTCTGGAACTTACCTTGACCATTCCAAATATGTATATAAGCATCTGGATCAATTGCTCCCATACTGATTGGATTATCAAACAGGCAATTAATAATAAATATTTCTCCCGTATTCTGATCGTAAGCGGTATGGGCGGCAGTCATATGCATAGGAAAAATCCAGGGTATTTTAATATCCCCAAGACTTGGTATGCCATTTATTTCTAAAGGAATCCATTCGGAGCGATCGCCTACAGGTGTAACTGGTTTTAGGGTGGTTAAGTCAAACTCGAAAGGACGACCTGAATCAATGGTGGCAAACATACGCCAAGAGTTATTCTCAGGATCTTGGAAAGCTTGAATCGCTGTATTACATTGGTTTTGTACGCCTAATCTGGGGCTTAGACGAGCCAAACCTCCCAGATTACGAAATCTAAATAATCTCCCAAACAGTAATTTTCGCAAATTTGTGAAGTATGTCCACCAGGGCTGTTCATTAATTTTTTGATCACAGATGACAGAAGGCGTGCGAAATTGTTCGCTTTTGAGATGGATTCTTCCGCTTTCAAAATCTAAACGATACAACTGTCCATAGCCATTAAACCAAGGAGTAGCTCCATTTTGAGGTGTTGGAACTAACCAAAAAGCATGTCCCTCACAATCAGAAGGAATTTCTCCTTCAATTACATTCATCTCTAGGTCGATGGATGCTGTATTGTGTTCGCGGAGGTTATTGGGTAAGTCAGTTGAAGGTGTTGCTTTCGGTTTTGCTGTCATGGTTACTTTTTTGGTCTATAACCAATACGCATATATCTTGCTATATTATACCATTCGAAGTAAATGTTAAGACATATTTCTATTCTGTGATATAAAATTTTACGATCGCGTAGCGTGACCTACGGTCAATCCGAAGTTCTCTTTAAACTAAAATATAGCGTTTATTACATTTATGAGGTACGCTTATCAACCTCAAAGTCCCCCTTTTTAAGGGGTACCAACGGGGGATCGGTTTGTACCTCATGGGAGAGACAAACGCTATACTATGTCCTCAACTATAATTCCAGGGCAAACCCATCTAAATTCTAGAAGTCTTACTCAGAAGCGATGCCGTGCAGTCTTGGGGAGACAGCCCGGTCTTGGAGGTTGCCACGGGTCGCACCTAAGCGGTATTGAAGGTTTTCCCTGCTCGCTATTGCATCGAGACAGCTTGCCCATAGCCTATAAGCTGATAACTGATAACTGATAGCTGATAACTGATAGCTGATAGCTGATAGCTGATAACTGATAGCTAAATAATTACAAACTTTTCCCTCTCTTATATTACTTTAAAAAAAATAGTTATAATAGATGACAATTAATTACTAAAAAATCAACTATGCTTACTAGCTCAATGTTAACAAAAATAAGTACAGTCTTTACCGCAATGGTAATGACTGTACTTTTAGTAAAATCAGATTTATACAAGAGATTTAACCCTGAGCAATCTTACGCCACAGCAAATAACTACCAGAACAAAGAAAACAACAGTGTAACGAAGATTGAATTTGGCCAGACTAAAGATGGTCAAAACGTTTATCTCTATACTTTAACCAATACTAATGGTTTAGTAGCGAAGATAACCAACTATGGTGCGACTCTTACTGAATTACACTTGCCTGACAACAGCGGTGAGCTAGACGATGTAGTGCTGGGATTTGATAGTCTAGAAGATTATTTGGCGGCTAAGCGCTACCTATATTATGGTGCAATTGTTGGTCGCGTCGCTAATAGGATTAAAGATGCTCAGTTCACTCTCAATGGTCAAAAGTATGATCTAGCTGCTAATGCCGGTTCCCATCACATCCATGGTGGTAACAAAGGTTTTGACAAAGTGGTTTGGAATGCTGAACCAATTAACAGTAGCCAAGGACAGGCACTAAAACTAACTTATCTGAGTGCTGACTCAGAAGAAGGATATCCAGGTGATTTGACAGTTACAGCTATTTACACTCTGACTAACGATAATGAGTTAAAGCTGGAAATGACTGCTACCACTAACAAACCTACTCCTGTCAACTTGGTGAATCATTCATATTGGAACTTGGCTGGTCATGCTTCTGGAAATATTCTAGGACAATATTTAACGATCAATGCCGATAGATATACGCCTAACAACGAACAGCGAATCCCTACAGGAGAGATTAAATCAGTTAAAGATACACCCTACGACTTTACTCAGCCTCAGTTGATTGGAGATGGCATTAATCAGCTTAGAAATACCCTAAAGCAAAACTATCCAGGAGGTTACGACCTCAATTATGTTTTGAATGGAGAATCAGAAAAAATCAAACTGGCAGCTACTGTATATGAACCAAAATCTGGTCGGGTGATGGAGCTTCACACTAATCAGCCAGGAATACAGTTTTTTTCTGGAAATCTTCCTAAGCTTAGAACTGTGGGTAAAGGAGATGTTGTTTATAAAAATCATCAAGGTTTGTGCCTAGAGACACAACATTTTCCTGACTCAGTCAATCAGCCTAACTTTCCTTCGATTATCTTGAATCCAGGTGAAACTTATCGACACCTAATGGTTTATAAATTTTACACCAAACAAAATAATCTAGGAAAAATTATTGCTCCCAATACTCAAGTTGAAAAGGTAGCAGGAGGTTTTAAGTTTACTGAAGGACCTGTTTGGCATCCCGACGGATTTATGCTATTTAGTGATATTCCAGCTAATACTATTTATAAATGGCAACCAGAGCAAAAAACCGAGATTTTTCGTCAACCTTCTGGCAATGCTAATGGTAATACTTTAGACCGCTCAGGGCGTTTAGTTACTGCTGAACATAGTAATCGTCGTCTATCCCTAACACAGAAAGATGGAAAAATCGTAACTCTAGCTAGTCACTACCAAGGGAAGCGGCTGAATAGTCCCAACGATCTAGCAGTCAAATCAGATGGTAGCATCTATTTTACCGATCCTCCCTATGGCATCAAATCCGAACAAGAAGAATTAGGGTTTTATGGTGTTTATCGCCTAGCACCAGATGGCACACTAACCCTGCTAGTTGATGACTTTGTGCGCCCTAATGGTATTGTCTTTTCCCCAGATGAAACTAAATTATATGTGAATGATTCACAAAGAGGTCATATTCGGGTTTTTGATGTCAAGCCAGACGGGATGTTAGAGAATGGAAAACTTTTTGCCGAACTGAAACCTCCTAGTAAAGAGGGGGCAGCAGATGGTATGAAGGTAGACATCCAAGGAAATGTTTACAGCACTGGACCAGGAGGAGTTTGGATTTTCTCACCACAAGGGGATCTACTTGGCATTATTGAAACACCAGAAGCGCCTGCTAATTTAGCATGGGGCGACAGTGACTACCAAACCCTTTACATTACAGCAAGAAACAGTCTTTATCGTATCCGTCTTAAGATTAAAGGGATGCCCTAGAAAGTTATAGCAATTATCCTGGATTAATCAGAGAATTAGTAGGAGTATATAATTTATAATTCAGATTAATAATACTGAATTTGTAGGATGGGTAGAGCGATACCAAAACCTATCGCTCTCTGGCTTCTGTTCGGTTTTATCATTCAACCTAACCTACAATAATGTGAATTCCATAACCATACAGATTTAA
>NZ_JAAHFV010000121.1:0-16656 GCF_010672755.1 Moorena sp. SIO1F2 | reverse complement strand
TATTACAGATATACTAGTCAAATTTGTCCAAATTTGACTAGTATATCTGTAATCAACTTTGCCAAAATATACGCCTCGTTTCCAACAAACCCAAGCTAAGATATCAAAGAACTGACCAAAACCCGCATCAAGGGTATGTTTCCCTAACATTCCTTTTGCCCAAGTTCTGAAATCTAAGTCCTCAACAAATATCATTCCAGCCTGGTCACAAAGATAATTTGCTAACTTAAAGTGAAAATCTTTTCGGGTATCTGATATTTTCTGATGAAGTCTTGCTATTTGACAATTTAGTTTATGTTTATTTTTGGAACCTTTTTTCTTTAGCTTCAATCTGCGTTGTAGCAATTTAAGCTTACTGTGCAGCTTTTTTAAAAATCTAGGTCGCTCTATTAGTTGATTATCAGAAGTTGCTAAAAACTTATCTAACCCAACATCAATCCCAAGGGGATGACCCCGTGGTGGAGTATCAGGAACACTGACTTCACTTTGTAAAGACAGCATTGCAAAATAACCACTAGCTCGTCTAACTATTCTAACTTGCTTTATCTTAAAACCATCTGGAATTGGTCGTGATAATCTCAGTTTAACTAATCCAATTTGAGGCAGTTTAATCCACTCATTATTTATTGGATTTGTTTTAAATTGAGGAAATACAAACGATCGCATCCGATATGGATTTTTAAATCTAGGAAAACCATATCCTTGTTCTTTCATGTTTTTAAATGCTCGATCTAAAGTCTTTAAAACTTGTTGTAAGACCTGAGCATTTATTCTTTTGAGTTCAGGATTGGCTTTTTTGGCTTTAGTTAAATTAGCCGCTTGTATTTTGTAGTTAGGATATGGCTGATCTACTGGAATTATATATTCATGCTGTAATGAACAATAATTAACTGCGCACTTTCGACTTTTGTACCAATCTTTTCGTTCCCTTAAAGCGTAATTCCACACTTTTCTGCAAACCGCCAATATATCTTCAATGACGGCGATTTGTTTTTGGGAAGGAATCAGTTTGTACTCGTAGGTTAGTCTTAGCATATTTAAATTATAACATAATTCTATCCAGGAATGCCACTTGAGTAGAACTAAGCTTCTGACCGCAATTCACCTCACGCTAACCCGATGGGTATAACGTGAGGTGAATTGCTCCATATTGATAGCCAAAAAAAATAAGAGAGCCGTTCGTTTGACTCTCTCGATCATCAGGGTGCATCTACTGATCTAAGTATAGCAAGATAAATGTGGGGTGCAACCCCTCATGCCTTTAACCCAGTAAAATGTTACAAAACTTAATAGTGTGCATCGGCTTAATGATTGGGATGAAGGTTACGCACCGCTTCAAACCTATCACTTCAAATATGTAAAGAACTCTTAAGACATCTCAAAAAAAATAAGAGAGCCGTTGGTGTGACTCTCTCGATCATCAGGGTGCATCTACTGATCTAAGTATAGCAAGACAAATGTGGGGTGCAACCCCTCACCCCTTTAACCCAGTAAAATGTTACAAAACTTAATAGTGCGCATCGGCTTAATGATTCCGATCAAGCTTACCAACTCATGCAGCAACCACCAGTTGACTTGAAACCCTTGACTTCAAACACCATTAGAATTTTTCAGCAATCTCAAAAAAAAATAGAGAGCCGTTGGTGTGACTCTCTTGATCATCAGGGTGCATCTACTGATCTAAGTATAGCAAGATAAATGTGGGGTGCAACCCCTCACCCCTCTAAGCAAGCAAAATGTTACAAAACTTAATAGTGTGCATCGGCTTAATGATTGGGATGAAGGGTACGCACCGCTTCAAACCTATCACTTCAAATATGTAAAGAACTCTTAAGACATCTCAAAAAAAATAAGAGAGCCGTTGGTGTGACTCTCTCGATCATCAGGGTGCATCTACTAATCTCAGTATAGCAAGATAAATGTGGGGTGCAACCCCTCACCCCTTTCAACCAGCAAAATGTTACAAAACTTAATAGTGTGCATCGGCTTAATGATTCTGATCAAGCTTACCAACTCATGCAGCAACCACCATTTGACTTGAAACCCTTGACTTCAAACACCATTAGAATTTTTCAGCAATCTCAAAAAAAATAGAGAGCCGTTGGTGTGACTCTCTTGATCATCAGGGTGCATCTACTGATCTAAGTATAGCAAGATAAATGTGGGGTGCAACCCCTCACCCCTCTAAGCAAGCAAAATGTTACAAAACTTAATAGTGTGCATCGGCTTAATGATTCCGATCAAGCCTACCCATTCATGCAGTAACCACCAGTTCCCTTCAAACCGCTGACTTCAAGCACCATTAGAACTGTTAAGCCCTCTCAAAAAAAAATAGAGAGCCGTGCTTGTGACTCTCTTGATCATCAGGGTGTATCTACTTGATCTCAGTATAGCAAAATAAATGTGGGGTGCAACCCCTCACATGGTTAAACCAGTAAAATGTTATAATCATCGATAGTTTTGCGGTAGAATCCCTAGGCCAAAATCATCATGCCACTAGGAGGTAACTCAATCCTGACGGTTGCCCTACCCTCGTCATGTTGAACGATTACAGTTTGATTCTGGGGTGGATTGCGTAATTGAGAGTTACTCCAGTAACTGTTGTAGAGCAGAGTAAGGGTTGACCCATGGGGGTGTAGTGAGGCATCAATGGTGACGTATGCACCACGGTTTTCAGTGCCATGGGTGTTTAAAGCAACCAGAATTTCTTGATTGTAGAGAATCCTTGACCAGGCAATTAATTCTCCAGCATCAGGAATAGCAAAAGGTTTGCCGAGATAGGAGGTTTCTCGGAGGTATTGACGACCGCCACGTAGGGTTTTACCAATCAGATCTGGTCGATTCCGGAGGTTTGCGATCGCAGAAATTCTGAGATAGGTGGGATGGTCTGAGTCAAAGAAGTGACAGCCACTGGTTTCAAATGCCCCAAAGCTACCGCCAAACATCGATTCACGAATATAGCGATCGCTATTGGAAATGTTGCCATACTCATTTATTGCTTCAACACTAGGGTCATGGCGGTTTTCTGTGCCATCAAATGCTTGTTCAGTACCGTAATAGATACAGGGTATACCCAACGTGGTCAGTTGCACCCCTACCGCATGGGCTGTTTGCTGGTATTTACTAGGAATAGAGTTATTAGCAGCAAAGCGATGTTTGCGATCGCGTCCGACCATATCATGGTCATCTAAGATGGAAACATGATACCGTCCCGTTTCCCGGTGGCTACCAAGGATATTATGCTCCTCAAATTGACCAAAAAACTCCCTTGGCCGTGTTAATCCTTTTACCATCTGTGCTAATCGCTTTGTGGGTTCCCCAATATCAAGCACAGCATCCAAGTTGCGACCAAATACTTCCAGGTAGTTGCGGGACATATGAGCCCCATCGGTTACTTCTCCCACCAGTAGGATGTTATCCTTACCAATCGATTCCGCATATTCCCGGATAGCACCACAAAAACTACGGGAAACTCGCCAAGGAATATGCTTAACGGTATCAATGCGGAATCCATCGCAGTCACTTAGGGCAATCCAGTATTGATAGACTTTAATAATCCCTGCTAAGACTTCCGGTTTAGCGACATTAATATCTTTTAAATCAAAGAAATCCCCTCGGCGAAATTCTAGCTCCGGATGCAGTTTATCTTCCCAAGGGTCTGCACCCCATTCGTTAATATGACCAGCACGAGTGTACCAATCCATGTTTTGAAATTCTTGAGGCCATACCCCATCAATTTCTGTAGTGATTTGGGAAATCGCTTTACCAGTGCCAGAACGCCAACTATGAAATGGATAGGGGGGTTCAAAACGGTAGGGAAGGGTAGACTGAGGATTATCATTATCATCTTGGTAGAAAAAGTTATTGCCGCTGTGGTTATAAATGATGTCTAAGATCACATACATTTCCCGCTCATGGGCAGCATCCACTAAATCCCGTAAATCCTGACGGCTGCCAAATCGGGGGTCAACATCTAGGAAATTTTGAATCCCGTAGCCGTGATAGGTGTCTAGTTCAATCCGTTGTCGCCAAACTGGACCAATCCAAAGGGTAGTGACACCTAATTGTTTCAAGTAGTCCAATTTACTTTCGATTCCCTTGAGGGTACCCCCTTGAAACCTTTTTCCCTTGCTCATCCAGTCACCTTTATTTTTGGCTTTAAATTGGTTTGGATTGCTACGGTCAAACTTTTTCCGCTCTAGTTCTAACCCATCACTGAATCGGTCAGGTAGCAGAAAGTATAGAATCTGGTCTCGCCAAGTAATCGGACTTGGATAAACATTGCCCCTCGGTTGCAGGTTGGCCTCAGCAAGGGTTTGGGGAGAGCATGGTTCAACTGGAGTAGACACGATGGAAACCTTTGGTGAATCGATGTTCGTTTCTTTAACGGTATACACCAGTAGATAATTATATTCCGCAAAAGATTAGGGGGAGTCGGGAATCGGGAGTCGAGAGTGGGGAGTCGGGAGTGGGGAATCGGGAGTCGGGAGTAGGGAGTCGGGAGTAGGAATAACAAAATTGAATTTACCTAATAATTCATTCGTGGGGTGTTTTTGAATTTTGAATTGATAATGACGAAGGAAACTCAGAGAAATTCAAGATGATTTTGCATTTCCTCTGGCTGCAATACTTCCCAAATCAAAGTTAGTGACCTATGATTTCTCCTATTGAGCGTCGATTAGGACTGCAATAAGCAATTCCAGAATGAGTTATTCCAGTTTGATGAAGTACCACAAAGTCGTCATCATGAGTCACCAGAACTCGTTGTTGCAATGTGGCAAAAGCAAGCTGTTCTTGATCAGAGGCAGCAATCAGTCCAACTTCTGAGGTTGTCGTTACTTCAATTCCACGACGACGCAAACCTTGAGAGATGGCATTGCTAACACTTTCATCCAAATGAAATCGGATTTTGGTCATTGCCGATTCTGAAGTTTTTGCTGCAATAGAGACGGTGTTTGAGCTTGTACCGCTTCTACAAAGGCTTCTCCAGCCTCAATATCCTGTCTGATTTCCTCTTTATGGTCGTGGTAGTAAGCCAGTGCTGCATAGACATCTGACAGGGTAATGCTAGGATGGTGATATAGAATTTCATCCGGTGACATTCCCATGCTTTCGTGCCAGATGACAATATCTTGAACTCGAATCCGATGTCCGGCAATCCGAGGTTTACCGCCACAAACCCCCGGAGTGATTTCAATATGTTCTGAGATTGTTGGAATAGTTGCCATTGGGAGAGTTAAACGTCACTGAAAGATGCATTACCTTACGGTAGTATTCTTACTGAATAGCACACTTTGCGGTCTGTTTGCGTTCGCGTAGCGTGGCCTACGGCCAATCGCATTCAAAGTATAGCATTTCAGCAAATAGTTAAAAAAATAGTTAAAAAATGCAATAAGCCCATTTTTAATAGTAATCAAGTACACAATATTTTCCCCCGATTCCCGATTCCCGATTCCCTACTCCCTACTCCCTACTCCCTACTCCCTACTCCCTACTCCCTACTCCCTACTCCTTACTCCCTACTCCCTTCCCTAGATCATGTCTTACAGTCAATTTACTATTCAAAAAGTAGTCAATGATTTTGACTTAACCTTAATCGAACAAGGGAATATTTTTGAAAGCGATAGCGATCGCGTAATTTCTCCTAGTCCTTATTTAGCCGAATTTATCACCCAAAATTACCAACTAGCCATCGCCTTGAATACGGAAAAAGCCCGATCAGAACTCTTGATATGTCCAGTATTACTCGCAGTTAGAGAATTCCATAAAAACCAGATTAGCTTGTTTTCTGGGGAAGAGTTTAATTTTGACCCAGAAGTTGGATTAAATGGTACCTGTGATTTTATTATCAGTCTGTCACCGGAACAGTTATTTGTTAAAGCCCCAGTAGCCGTTATTATAGAAGCCAAAAAAGAAGATCTGAAAGGGGGATTAGGACAGTGTATCGCCGCAATGGTAGCAGCTGCTCGGTTTAACCAACAGGTGAATAATGGTAACGGTAATGCGTTCGCGGAGCGTGGCCTACGGCCAATTGCAACGGTTTACGGTGCCGTAACCACTGGGACTCTATGGCGATTTCTCAAATTGGAAGAAAAAACAGTAACCCTCGATCTGGCGGAATATTTTCTGCCTCCCATCGAACCTATTCTAGGGAAATTGGTGCAGATGGTGGAACAGGATTAGGAGTTAGATCAATTCTGGTTGTGGGGTTTTCTGTTTAAAGAGGGGAATCGGGAATCGGGAATCGGGAATCGGGAATCAGGAATCGTAAAATCGGGAGTGGGGCAATCTCTAGAAGCTTCTTTATCAGTAAAATAATACAGCGAATTATTTTACAATAATCATTGCTTTGTATTTCTGAGCAGGAAAATATCCAGCGTTCGCGATCGCGTGACCGCTCGATCAATCCCTTAGTATACTTTAGCTCTATTTTTAATAAACAAATGTTTTCCGAGAGTGACAGGCAAGTGCCCACTCCCGACTCCCGACTCCCGATTCCCCACCAGAAACATGGAACCACTCTTACAAATCCGTCCCCATTATCGCGTTGAAATCATTGAACCCAATCATGTTTATCTATTGGCCGAAAACGGCACCCACGCTTTAACGGGGGAATTTTACTGTCATCTGATGCCGCTGCTGGATGGTCAGTATACCTATGAGCAAATTTGTGAACGACTGACCGAGCACGCTGACCGAGACCAGGTGGCTTATGTGATCGAAAATTTGTATGACAAAGGGTACATCGCTGCAAAGGTGCCTGAATTGTCAGACGCTGCTGCTGCTTTCTGGAGTTTGCTGGGAGTAGAACCCCAAACTGCTTATGATTGTTTGCGGCAAGTAGTAGTTTATGTCACTGCTGTGGGGAATGTTCCAACTCAACCCTTGACCGATAAACTCACAACCGTTGGCATTCAAACCCAACCCTGGACAGGTAAACCCCCAGTCACAGAGTTACCCACTCTGTTAGTCGTGCTTACCGATGACTATCTACAACCGGAACTAGCAGAGATTAATCAAGTTGCCCTAGATACTAACCAACCCTGGCTGTTGGCGAAACCAATAGGAGGACTGTTGTGGTTTGGTCCGATCTTTGAACCAGGAATAACTGGCTGTTGGGAATGTTTGGCCCATCGTCTGCGGGGCAACCGGGAAGTGGAAGCGTCGGTGCTGAAGCAGAAGGGAAAGGCGGGAAGTGTTGCAGAAGTAGGGAACAGGGAACAGGGAATCGGGAATCGGGAGTCGGAACCCACCCCTAACCCCTCCCAGGAGGGGAACGGGAATCGGGAATCGGGAATCGGGAATCGGGGAGAAGAATTGACCCAAACACAATCAGAAACTGTTAATCAGTCTCAAACCCCGAATCATCAAGTTGAGTTTGGTCGGGTGACGGGGTGTTTGCCTACTTCTAATGCTTTCCTCAGTTCTACCTTAGAGACTGGCCTGAATTTAATTACCACTGAAGTCGCTAAATGGATAGTGCAACTGGGGGTAGAGGAAACAGCTAACTTGGCCACGTTGGTGGGGAAAGTGATTACCCTCAATCAAACTAACCTTAGCACTGAAACCCATCAGCTCTCCCATCGTCCCCAATGTGCTGCTTGTGGGAATCCGCAACTTTTAAGCGATCGCGCTCATCAACCGGTTACCTTAGTCAATCGTAAAAAGCAATACACTACCGATGGCGGGCATCGTGCCTTTACTCCCGATCAAACCCTGAAACGCTACCAACACCTGGTTAGTCCCATCACCGGAGTTGTCAGTGCCCTAGTCCGTTCCTCTGACCCAGACAGTGCCCTGCTCCATACCTATCATGCTATTCATAGTTACGGTGCTGCCACCAATAATTTGAACCGTTTGCGTCGTCTGTTGGGTCATAAAAGTGCTGGCAAAGGGAAAACTGACCGTCAAGCCAAAGCCAGTGGGTTCTGTGAAGCGGTTGAACGCTATTCCAGTATCTATCATGGGGATGAACCCCGGATTGTTTCTACCTTAGGGGAGTTGGGAGATACTGCTATTCCTCCCGAACAGGTGATGCAGTTTAGTGAGTATCAGTACGCTCACCGAGAAACCTTGAACAAAGCCCGAGTCGATCACAATTGGGTGCCGCAACGGTTTGATAGCAGCCAAGCCATTGAATGGACACCAGTTTGGTCTTTAGTGACACAAACCCATAGCTATCTGCCCACCGCCTTCTGTTATTACAACTATCCCCCATCAAAGGATCATCACTTCTGTTCCGGTGACTCCAATGGTAATGCTGCTGGCAATACCTTGGAAGAAGCGATTTTGCAGGGCTTTATGGAATTGGTGGAACGGGATAGCGTGGCTATTTGGTGGTACAACTCCCTGCAATGTCCGGGAGTGGATTTAGCCAGCTTTGATGACCCCTATCTGGTAGAGTTACAACAACTATACCGCGACCGCAAACGTGATTTGTGGGTGCTGGATATTACCAGTGATTTAGGCATTCCCGCCTTTGCTGCCGTGTCAGCCCGCACCGATCAGGAACAAGAAGGGATTATTGCCGGGTTTGGTGCCCATCTCGATCCTCGGATTGCCATTTTACGGGCAGTCACAGAGATGAACCAACTGGGATTTTATGTGGATGACGTGGAACCCAGTGAAACCGGTGCTTGGGAGGAATGGAATAAGCATAATCTAAACCGCAAAGACAATCCCTACATGGTTCCCAATCCTGACATTCCCCTCAAGCATTACAGTGACTATGCTCAACAGTGGAGTGATGATATTTATGAGGATGTCATGACCTGTGTCAACATTGCCCAGTCCGCAGGCATGGAAACCCTAGTTCTAGACCAAACCCGCCCGGATATTGGCTTAAATGTAGTCAAGGTGATTGTACCAGGGATGCGCCATTTTTGGGCAAGATTCGCCCCCGGTCGGTTGTATGATGTCGCCGTTAAGTTAGGCTTGTTCGCGGAACCCTTAAGGGAAGATCAACTTAATCCGATACCGATGATTTTGTAGGAATGGGGAATTAAGAATTAAGAATTAAGAATTAAGAATTAAGAATCGGGAATCGGAACCCACCCCTAACCCCTCCCAGGAGGGGAACGGGAGTCGGGAATCGGGAATCGGGAATCGGGAACAGGGAACGGGGAACAGGGAACAGTGGACAAGAATTCTCTCCCCATCTCCCTATCTCCCCATCTCCCCATCTCCCCGCGCCCCCGCCCCACACTCCCCCATCACCCCATCTCCCCTGCTCAGCTGCTAGCGGGGAAACTGCCACCAATGAAGTGAATATCACTGAAGGTTTCGATCCACAGACGAGCGCCACAATCGAGGGGATGATCTGGCTGATAGACAATCTTACAAGGACCGAGGATTTCCACTTCGTTGCCGTAGAGATTGGTACCCTTTCGTTTTACTGAAATCACTGGCTTCCGCTCTTGAGGGCTTTTGTGCATATTCGAGCCAATGTGATTGCGGTTGACATTAATCTTCGCTAAAGCCGGGGGACGACTGGTACGCCATTTGCCCTTCGGTCCACGGCTACCTTTGGTAATTTGTGGCAAATGGTTGAACAGAGGAATAATCCAGAATTTCCCACTTTTATAAGCACCCCTGACCCGACCCTTCTCTAGGAGTTGGCGCAATCGCCGAGACGAAATTCCTAACAGAGATGCGGCTTCAGTGGTACCAACACACTTGTTCATCAGTGGACTCTCCCTTTACTATTCCGATAATACTAGTATAGTAGATAAAATGGGAATTGACAATTTTGGGGAATCGGGAATCGGGAATCGGGAATCGGGAATCGAGAATAAACGGAAGAGTTTGAGATACGGTCGTGGATGCGATCGCATAAGCGCGGAAGCTGAGGCCTTGGCCAAAAGGCCACGCTACGCGAATGGCCAAGGTCAATCGCACTCTATAGCTCTAATCACGAGTAAGGTAAACAGGATTTTTTCCCAAACTCCCGATTCCAAATTCTTAATTCTTAATTCTTAATTCTTAATTCCCTGTTCCCTATTCCCTGTTCCCTGTTCCCTACTTCCAATTCGTTACAAAAATTTAAAACATATGTTATAATATGCAATTTTTTGTGCTATAGTAAAACTGTGGTCGTTAAACGTCCACGGGAAGAGCCAGCCAACGGATTTTGCGAGGCCGGTGTGGCTGGCTCTTGGTCCCCCAGTACAAGGAGATACATAGATTATGTCTTACCATCAACGCCTACATCCATGGGTGATTATTAGGCTGTTATCGAAGATGCAACGGGTCGTTGTTGCTCGTTTCCGCAAGCGTTCAGATGCGGAGGGCCATTTGCAGGCGCTGAAACGGTTGATGCCCGATGCCGAATTTATTATTATTTTTGATCACGGCGAGCCTATAGAGGAAGAGTTTTAAGAGGATATCTGAAAAGTTTTTTTATACTGGATTTTGCCCCCCTAGCCCCCCAACTTTGGGGGGAAAAAGAGTCAATTTTATTCTAAAAGTCCCCCAAAATTGGGGGACCAACGGGGGCTTGGATGTAGCAAATGAGACTTCTCAGACAACCTCTAAGCGATCAGCTGTCAGCTAATGCGCTACGCCCACGCTACGCGAACAGTACAAATAATTTAAGTAGGGTGGGCAAAATTATATTATCTACAATACTGATTTCAACCCAACTTTTTTTGCCCACCCTACAAGCTAGCTTATGCGATTGACCTTTGGTCACGCTACGCGATGCTCCGTAGGAGCCGCTAAAAGCGATTGGCCGTAGGCCACGCTACGCGATCGCACTTTTGCCTCTTGCCTCTTGCCTCTTACCTGCTCCCTGCTCCCTGCTCCCTGCTCCCTAAAAACCCAAAACTTTGTACTTAACTACATTGCAAACCGCTCTATGACTATTTCTACCCTACCCTTAACCATACCCCCCCTAGAAAACGGCGACACACTCACCCGTTTTGAATTTGAGCAGCGCTACGCCGCTATGCCCGAGATCAAAAAAGCTGAATTAATAGAAAGATGTGTGTATATGACTCCTGCTGTTCATGCTAAAGCTCACGGTAAACCCCATGCTCACATTATGGGATGGCTGGTTGCCTACGAAGCGGTTACTACTGGTGTAGAAGTTTTGAATAACTCTACCGTGGGTCTAGATGCTGACAACGAAGTCCAACCCGATGCTCTGCTGCGCATCGAGGAAAATGGACAATCTACGATCAGCAACGACGACTATGTCGAAGGGGCACCGGAACTGATTGTTGAAATTGCGGCCAGTAGCGCGTCGTATGATCTACACCAAAAGTTCAATGTCTATCGCCGTAATCAGGTGCAGGAGTATTTGGTCTGGCGAGTGTATGACCAAGAATTGGATTGGTTCTGTTTACAAGAGGGGAAATATATTGCCTTGCAACCTGATCAATCAGGCATTCTCACTTCAACAATTTTCCCTGGTTTGTGCCTGGCGAAATCCGCCTTATTATCCGGAGATCTAGGCACTGTGTTAGGGGTTTTACAAGAGGGAGTAGGGAACAGGGAACAGGGAACAGGGAACAGGGAATAGGGAGATGGGGAGATGGGGAGATGGGGAGGTGGGGAGATGGGGAGATAGGGAGATAGGGAGATGGGGAATATTTTTAATAAGGCTAGTGATCATAACATGATATAGCGCTACAATCCTAATGAGGTACACAAGATTGTTTACCTATTGCCTCTTGCCTCTTCTTTTTTCCCTGTTCCCTATTCCCTGTTCCCTGTTCCCTAAAACCCAAGACTCTGTCCCTCACCCAATTAGTAAATATTATTAACCTATGCAAATTCCTTTGCCAACAGGTTTTGATAAACTCAATAGAGCCGAACAAATCAATTATATTGGTGACCTTTGGGATTGGTTTATCTCTCAGCCAGATGACACAATAGCACCACAGTGGCATATGGATATTGTTCAGGAACGATTAGCCGATCATGACCCTGAGCGATCGCAGCCTTGGACGAATGTAAAGCAACGAAATAGGGGAATTAAGAATTAAGAATTAAGAATTAAGAATTAAGAATTAAGAATTAAGAATTGGGAGTCGGGAATCGATATGTGACTATTTAATGGTGAGATTTTACGGAAGCATCTTGGTAGATAAGCCATCTTGGTAGAATGGGCATCTTGCCCGTGGCTGCTCCTCCGGAATGTGGAACGGGCATCTTGCCCATTGCTCCTGTTACAATTCTCCCCATCTCCCCATCTCCCCATCTCCCTACTCCCAATTCTTAATTCTTAATTCTTAATTCTTAATTCTTTGGAACAGGCATCTTGCCCATTGCTCCTGTTACAATTCTCCCCATCTCCCCATCTCCCCATCTCCCCATCTCCCCATCTCCCTACTCCCAATTCTTAATTCTTAATTCTTAATTCTTAATTCTTAATTCTTAATTCTCAATTCCCCACTGTAAAGAATTGTAAACCCCCCTTGACTCCCCGCCCTTACCCAATGGTATTATAACCCCTGTAACAAACAAAATCTAACAGGAGCAAAAGCAAATGGGAAAGAAAAAACTCTTGCCTGGCCAAAAATCTCCCATCGTACGTTCCACCACAGCTAAGCCCATCCCCGGCTTGGAAGAAACAGCCCTGACGGAGGGCATGGGAGGCACCACCAGCCACGGTGTTACCCCTTCCATAAGTGCACCACCGGGGGTCACTTTTTCATTTCCTTTTGCGGGGGAAGGGGACGAGTAATAATCACTCTATCACAGTTAATGCAAATTATCTCAAAAGTCTTTTTTTTCATTGCTGGGCGGTCGATTGGCCGTTATAAATTTACGGGAAACCCTGGCTACTTCGGGGTCTTCGGTTACCTGGCACGGCTGGGTGTTTGCTCGATGCTTGCCCTGGTGAGACTTTTTTGACAAATGTTGTGATTCCGATAGAGAAACCCCAGCTATTGGGGTTTTTCGTTTTAAATAGGGGAATCGGAAATTAAGAATTAAGAATGAAGAATTAAGAATTGAGAATTAAGAATTAAGAATTTGAATACTTGTAGGGTGGGCATTGCTTCCGAAAGATCAGGCATGGAACGGCGAGCAATTAAATAGGCAATGCCCACCAATACCCAATTAGAATCGGGAATCGGGAGTCGGGAGAATCGGGATACTTGTAGGCTGGGCATTGCTTCCGAAAGATCAGGCATTGAACGGCGAGCAATTAAATAGGCAATGCCCACCAACACCCAAGGTCTGACGGTTTGATGGTAAGAATCGGGATAGTTGTAGGGTGGGCATTGCTGAAAATGATCTTTATTGAACGGCGAGCAATTAAATAAGCAATGCCCACCAATACCCAATTAGAATCGGGAATCGGGAATCGGGAATCGGGAGGAGTAGATAGTCAATGTGTGACTAGTTGATGGTAAGATTTTTCAGGAACGGGAATCTTGGTAGAATAGCCATCTTGGTGAAATAGGAATCTTAGTGGAATGGGCATCTTGCCCGTTGCTGTAAAATAGTCATCTTGCTGTGGAATGGGCATCTTGCCCGTTACAATAGATAGTCGGGCGGGCAAGATGCCCACTCTACTGCTATTGATCCTTGGTCGCGGGCAGGATGCCCACTCTACTGCTATTGATCCCTTGATTCAGCAACACCAAAATTATCCCCATCCCCCCATCCCCCCATCCCCCCACCTCCCCACTCCCAATTCTAAATTCTTAATTCTAAATTCTAAATTCTAAATTCTAAATTCTTAATTCTTAATTCTAAATTCTTAATTCTTAATTCTTAATTCCCACTCCCCATCTATAACGAAAAACAAATGCCCGACCTCTCCACCATCCCCGGCTTCACGGAACTCCAATCCCACACCACCGGTGATTCTCGCCTTCTGATCGCTGTATTAGATGGTTCAGTAGACTTAGACCGAGCCTGTTTCCAGGGGGCAAAGCTGAGTCGAATTACCCCCTTTTGGTCAGAAGAACTTGAAATTGACCCCGATCTGATCAAAGTCTTCCGAGAGATTAATCAGTTAGATGACTTTGACGACGACACCAAAAAAGAAAAACTAGAAGCTGCTATTCCAGACGACCGGATTCGTTATCGGATTTTCTGCAATTTCCATGCTACCCATATTTCCAGTACCATTTTTGGACAACCAGGCTCTCCGGTTGAAGGCATTGCCCCTGGTTGCCGAGGCATTAATATCCCCATTGCTCGGGATGGGGAGAACTTCATCAACCCCCTGAACCTAGTTCATGCCTTTAATCAAGCTTTGGAACTGGGAGCGAATATTATTCACTGCGCCGCCTGTCACCCCACCCAATCCGGTGTCGCCCATGAACTGTTGGAAAAAGCAGTGCGTCAAGCCCAGGAGAATAATGTTCTGGTGGTTGCCCCTGGTGGTAATGATAAAGGGGAATGTTGGTGTATTCCGGCAGTTTTGCCGGGAGTACTAACGGTTGGAGCCTACAAAGATAATGATCAACCGGCCAAGTTCAGTAACTTCGGTGGCCAGTATGCCAAACAAGGGGTGCTGGCTCCCGGAGAAAATATTTTAGGGGCACAACCGGGAACCGATGAAGCAGTGCGGAAAAAAGGAACCAGTTGTGCGGCTCCGGTAATTACGGGAATTTCCGCCTTGTTAATGAGTTTGCAATTACAACAAGGGGCAGCTCCCGATGCGGAAGCGATTCGTGCTGCTATTACCAATAGTGCCATTCCCTGCGACCCAGAAGAAGTAGAAGAACCAGAACGCTGTTTGCTGGGCAAGGTTAATATTGCCGGTGCCTTTGAGTTAATTACCGGACAAGAATTAGCAGCAAAAGGTGAAGGGTCAGAGATTACTAGTCAAGGCTCAGAGGATAAAAGTACGATTGTTTTTATATCGTCTAAGGAAGGGAATCGGGAATCGGGAATCGGGAATCGGGAATCGGGAATCGGGAATCGGGAACAGGGAATAGGGAATAGGGAACAGGGAATAGGGAATAGGGTCGAAGAATTAACGGAAATAGTAACAGAAATAGTAACAGAAAATCAATTAACCTTATCTTCTGATCGGGTTAGCGCTAATAATATCACTGCTAATAATATCACTGCTGATAATATCACTGCTAATACTACTGCAGCCAATAATATTGTGCCCAGTGCTGGTTCAAACCTGGTCTATGTGATGGGAACGGTGGGGTATGATTTCGGAACAGAAGCAAGGCGGGATTCTTTTAAGCAGTTAATGCCACCGGTAGAGGTCAACGGGGTAATGGTTCCCCCCAACCCCTACGATGCCAGGCAAATGGGAGATTATCTGGGTCAGAATCTCTATGAAGCCAAGTCGTTAATTTGGACCTTGAACCTAGAACTGACGCCCATTTATGCCCTGGAACCGGTGGGGGCATTTGCGGATGATACTTACGCCACCTTGCAGGATATGCTGGCCAGTGAGGCATTGCCAGAAAACGATGACGAGTATATAGAACGGGTGAGTATGGCGGGACGGTTGAGCCGGAAAACTGTCAAACTGTTTTCTGGACAAGAGCTGCCGGTGTTGAAGCTTTATAGTCCCCGGGGCATGTACGGCTGGACAATCAACACCTTAGTGGATAATGCCATCGAAGCCGTTCGTCAGGAACAGCAGAATGCTGATGAAGCGGCAATCCGGAAGTCTTTGACGGCATTTCTACATCGGGTCTATTATGACCTACGGAACTTAGGACAAGCTGACCGCGATCGCGCCATCAACTATGCCGCTATTAATGCCTTTCAAGCCGCCGAAAGTATTTCGGAAGCAGTAGCTATAGGCATGGAACTCCATAGTATTGAAGTAGAGAAGAGTCCCTTCTGTCGTTATGATAGCAACTGTTGGGATGTAAAACTGAAGTTCTTTGACCCAGACAATGGTCGCAGAGCTAAGAAAGTCTATCGCTTCACCATTGATGTGATTGATCTAGTTCCCGTTACCTTAGGTCACGTGCGTTCTTGGTCCGTACCGAAGTAGGGAGTCGGGAGTAGGGAGTAGGGAGTAGGGAGTAGGGAGTAGGGAGATGGGGAGATGGGGAGATGGGGTGATGGGGTGATGGGGTGATAGGGAGATAGGGAGATAGGGTGATGGGGTGATGGGGAGTGCGTAGGGTGCGTAGGGTGCGTTAGGGGCGGACTTGCGCTTATTTTGACGGAGCGCCAGGGTTGGGATAGTCCGCCCCGTAACGCACCACCGGCTCAAACAGCTTTAATGAGATCCACCCAGTGTGGAAAGTGTATAAAGTGTGGTAAGTGTGGTGTTATCGTGGCTAACCCCAATTCCCATCTCCCGATTCCCATCTCCCGATTCCCGATTCCCGATTCCCCATAAAAAAAAGCAAAAAAAAACGGGGAAGAAAAAGTTAGTAAAAACCTTCCCCTCAAGGAAAAGCTAAAGACTAGAAGATGAAAAAACTAGAATATCCAAAAAAATATGATCACCTATAAAGATACCGTAAAGTGATTGAAAAGGTCAATAGTTTTTTTTTTAACTTTTATGTTGCGGCTTGTACTTTTATCTAGGAATATGAAGAAACTTATACCGAGTTGCATTCAAAGATAGGGAGATGGGGAGATGGGGAGATGGGGAGATAGGGAGATAGGGAGATGGGGAGATAGGGAGATAGGGAGTTGTGTAGTCAGGCTATGGATAACTCGATACTAAGTTGCCGTCAAAGGTAAAACTTTCTCTTTCCCAAATCT
>NZ_JAAHFV010000120.1:0-16834 GCF_010672755.1 Moorena sp. SIO1F2 | reverse complement strand
ATAAATAACAGTAAGCATATGCGCTACTTGAGGTGCTACTTGAGGTGCCGTCAGCTATCAGCTTACACAAGACTTAGGCAGCCAATCTATATGTAGGCTGTCTAAGTCCTGTTCAAATCGGAAAGATTAATCAGGAAATTTGTCTTTTAAAGCTTGATCAAACCCTTTATCAAACGTTTGTATATTAGATCTAAAGAAGCCAAAATCTAAAACTATTCTCCAAAATCCTTTCCTGTTGCTTGTTGCCTGTTGCCTGTTTGCTATTTCTCCAAAACTTTTACTTCTAGATAAAGATAAAGGAGCTACAATCCGTAACACTTTCTCCAATAGCGAAGGAAAGAAACGCTGACACCATATAGCTAAATGACTTTGCCATCCCACTAAAATTTCCGATGAGTTCTTCTCCAGTTTGGCGACTAGCACCTTAGCGACTTGTTGAGGAGTCATCGGCAACACCCAGCGAAACAACTGTAATCCTCGCGCCATATCAGTATCTGTTAACGATGGCAGTAAAGCCATTACCCGGATATTTTGTGGCGCTAACTCTCCCCGTAACGCTTGGGTAAAACCAACAATTCCAAATTTGGTAGCGGAATAGCTTGCCATCGTCGGTGCTGCCACCTTACCCATCAAACTAGAAACATTGACAATAGTGCCTTCTCGTCGTGCTGCCATGCGTCGCCCAATTAAACGAGTCATCGTGTACATACCCATTAAATTCGTGGCGATTTCTTCCTGAGGTGCGACCCGTGGCGAATTTAATTCGCCAACGGAAAGCGCACCTAAAAATTTTGCAGTTTGGATTCTAGAAAAGGAGCTTGATGAGCAACGCCTACACTAACAACAGCAACTCTCAACTGCAATATTTATTAACATAAACCTATTGTTTTTTACATTTATATACGAAAAATTAATACATCGATTAGGATGAATCAGTCAGTCAATATTGCTTAAATCCCTTGCCAAATCGAGCATTGAGTCATTTTATGCCTGAATCTTATTTTTTTGTTCAACAATAAAAAATATGAGAAAATTAACAAAGTGTTCAGGTAGATTGAAAAATTCCGCTCATCCTAGACTTGGCTAGTCGTGGCATGAGCGGGTCATTTGGTTCAAGTAGATTAAAAATATCCGCTCATCCTAGACCTGGCTAGTCGTGGGATGAGCGGGTCATTTTCCAATCAGTATCAAATAACTAGTAAGTACACAAGTACAACAATTACACACAACTGTGAATGCCGATAGAGGGAAGAGTTGCCAAAATGAACTCACCCCCCACCGAGAATAGCATTACACAGTAGCATTACATAGTAGCATTACACAGTCATGATGTCTTTTTCTTTAGCCGCGAACACTTCATCAACTTTTTTTGTGTATTTATTCGTCAACTTCTGAATCTCCTCCTGCAAATCCCGTGACTCATCCTCAGAGATTTCCTTATTTTTTTCCTCTTTTCGGACAGAGTCAACGCCATCACGACGGATATTGCGAATCGATACTCGACCTTCCTCCGCAAACTTACTTGCCATTTTGACAAATTCTTTACGACGCTCGCTAGTGAGTGGAGGAATATTTAACCGCACAACTTCACCATTGTTGTTCGGAGGCAAATCCAGATCCGAAAGAGTAATGGCTTTCTCGATCTGGCTCAGCATACTTTTGTCGTAAGGTTGGATGGTGATTGTACTAGCGTCTGGCGTGTTGATATTAGCCAAAGATTTCAGGGGGGTTGGGGTACCATAGTACTCAACCATCACCCGATCCAATAGACTAGTACTGGCGCGACCCGTTCTAATGGTATTGAACGCCCGTTGAGTGGCCTCAACAGCTTTCTGCATACTGGTTTCGACATCAGCTAATTTCACAGGAACCTCCCACTATTGTTCCAACAGTTTCTCCCATAACAGCGCGGTGAATATTACCCCGCACCCTTAGATCAAATACCATAATTGGGAGGTTATTCTCTTTACATAATGCGATCGCAGTACTATCCATCACCCGCAAATCCTGACTTAGGACATGGCTGTAAGTCAGGCTCTGATACCGTCGGGCCTTAGGATTCAGGTTAGGATCACAATCATAAATACCATCAACTTTAGTTGCCTTAAATATTACCTCAGCATCGATTTCTGCCGCTCGTAAAGCAGCGGTGGTGTCAGTGGTAAAGAAGGGATTACCACTACCTGCACCAAAAATTACCACTCGTCCCTTTTCCAGGTGGCGAATGGCACGACGCCTGATATAGGGTTCTGCCACTTCCTGCATTTCGATTGCAGTTTGCACCCGTGTCGGGATATCGTTTCGTTCTAGAGCATCTTGCAAAGTCAAGGCATTCATCACTGTCGCAATCATACCGATATAGTCAGCAGTTGCCCGATCCATCCCCCCCGCTGCAGCTTTGAGTCCGCGAAAGATATTGCCACCACCGACAACGATTGCCATTTGAACACCTTCATTCAAAACGGCAGCGACTTCAGCTGCTATTTCCTGAACCACTTCCGGTGAGATGCCGTAGCCCAAATTGCCCATCAAGGCTTCACCGCTCAATTTTAGTAAAACCCTTTGGTATTTTATCCCCATGCCACGACTCTTTGTTATGAAATTGTTATCCACATCAAGATAACAGTCAAATTTGTCATTCGTCATGGGTCATAGCTGATCGCTGATCGCTGATCGCTCATTTTTAATCCCAGCTTAAGGATTATCGCCACTGAATAGGACTACCAGTTACCTTAGTTGATGGTGGTGAAATCTCTTGCCCTGCTAAAAGAGACGCGATCGCACTGTGTAAGTAATCGGCTTGTACTGCGTCACCATCTTTTGGATTATCATCAATCGAACCATTATAGCATACAATTCCATTATTGTCAATCAAAAATGCCTCAGTGGTTTTCTGGGCACCAAAGCTGTGAGCTACATCTTGAGTTGGATCCCAAAGGTAAGGAAAATTCAATTGCTGATCTTGGCAGAACTGCTTCATCTCCTCAAAACTCTCTGCGGGGTACTGATAAACATCATTGGCATTAATGCCCACTAGGGTAAAACCTTGATGTTCAAACTGGTCTTGAATGTGTTTGAGTCTTGGGATGTAGCAATTGACATAGGGGCAGTTGTTGCCTAAGAAAATAACTCCCACTCCTGAGAAACGTTCTAAGTAACGGCAGAGATGGTGAACCTGCTCATCAGTTCCCGGCAATTCAAAATCCGGAGCATAACTGCCAATGGTGATGATGATGTTTTCTATAGTCATGGGTGATGGGTCATGGGTGATGGGTCATGGGTCAACCCCCTTTAGCATGGAAGCTTTGCTTAAGGGGAGATGATGCGATCGCCAATTAGCTCATAGACGAATTTAGCATCAAGGGTAAATTTCCCGACCCAATTCTACATCGAGCCTATTGACCTGCTCAGAATCTAAAAGAGCTTCTGGAGCATTTTGGCAACCTCTACCATAGGTTGTCGTGGCTGAATAGGCAATCCGTAAAATCACCACTCCTGCAGCTGACGATTTACCAGAGTTAGCCGAGTTTGTTACACAATGTAAAGGTAAATATGGCATAACTTGGGATTTTTTGAGCATGTCCTCCTCTTTCACAGCCCCAATCAGGGATCAGATTGAAACAAAAACCTGGATGTGGCAGGGCTTTTCGATTGGGTATAAAGCTTACGGTAATTCTGGACCAGCTGTGGTGATGGTGCATGGCTTTGGGGCATCTTCCGGACATTGGCGCAAGACCTTGCCAGTGTTGGGGGAAACCTGCCGATGTTATGCCATTGATTTGATTGGCTTTGGCGCTTCAGCTAAACCGACTCCTGGTATAGAGATAGACTATACCTTTGAAACCTGGGGGCAACAAATTGCGGATTTCTGTCAGGAGGTGGTTGGTGGTCCGGCATTTTTAGTCGGAAACTCTATTGGTTGTATTGCCCTAATGCAAACCGCTGTAGATAATCCAGAGCTAGCCAAAGGAGTCGCCCTGCTCAACTTTTCTCTACGACTACTCCATGAGCGTAAACGGGCTGAACTCCCTTGGTATCAGCGTCTTGGCGCACCAGTACTTCAACGATTTTTAAGGATTAAGTGGGTTGGCCAGTATTTTTTTAGTCAGCTGGCTAAGCCTAAAGTAGTGCGTAATATTCTGTTGCAAGCCTACTGTCGTCCAGAAGCTGTCACTGATGAACTGGTTGATCTAATCATGGCACCAGCAGCTGATCCCGGTGCAGCTGATGTTTTTATTGCCTTTACTAGCTATTCTCAAGGACCACTACCAGAAGACCTGATCCCAATTTTGCCTTGTCCTGCCATCATACTATGGGGCACCGAAGACCCTTGGGAACCCATTGACTTAGGACGAGAATTAGCGAAATTCCCCACTGTAGAAAAGTTTATTCCTTTAGAAGGTTTGGGCCATTGTCCCCAAGATGAAGCACCAGAGATAGTCAACCCGATTTTGCTGAATTGGATTGGGGAAAATCCGGTTTAAAGTTACCCAGTTGAAGGTTACACAGTTGAAGGTTGAAGGTTGAAGGTTAGTGGGTTGAAGGTTGAAAGTTGAAGGTTGAAGGTTGAAGGTTAGTGGGTTGAAGGTTGAAGGTTAGTGGGTTGAAGGTTGAAAGTTGAAGGTTGAAGGTTGAAGGTTAGTGGGTTGAAGGTTGAAAGTTGAAGGTTGAAGGTTGAAGGTTAGTGGGTTGAAGGTTGTTCGCGTAGCGTGGCCAAAAGGCCACGCTACGCGAACAACCTTCAACCGTCCTTGACTGCTACTAGCTCTAATTGATAGCGATAGAGAGCCACAGGTTGTTCCAAAGCTTTAAAGTAATCAGGGTCTTGTGGTGAGAGGTAAACCGCTGTGACTTGGTCAGCCTTAATAATCGGACTAGGTGATTTATAGAACTGATATGCTGTTGTGGTTTCTACTTCGTTGAAAAAAGGTCGGCGAGTACCGCGAAAGACTTGGTTGACAACTTCTGTGGCAATAAACTGATCCGGAGCTGGTATTTCAGAAGCGCGACCAGTAATCACTGAAACTAGTTGGCTCCCGGTGCGCAGAAGGGTAACTTGACGATTAGGGGAATTGGGGTCTACTTTGACAGCTCTAATTATGCCTTCGCCTAGGTAAGCCCTAGCAATATTCAACCCATTGAACGCTCGGTCAGCAACCACGTCTTCAGCAACCACCTCTGAGGTAGGTTTTAATACTGATAGATTTTTTCTAGAACGTCTAGTTCTAAAGGGAATAAACCAATCCCCAAGTCCTGAGCTTGATTTCCCAACTTGTTGAAACCGCACCAGAAAACTAATGGGCTCCTTGAGATGACTGCGATTACCTTCAAATCCTGGGGTGACTATTTCTGGTGCTAGAGGTGCTATCTGCTCGATCAGAGTGCTGGTAACTTTCCAAGTCCCCTTGATCCAAGTGGGATATACCAAATCCCCCGTCGCCGCTGTTACTGGTGGTTTGCTTTTCCAATCGGGAAACTGACCTAAACGCTGAGCTAACTCTCCTGCCTGAGCCTCACCACCAAGCAGGAGCAAGGTTAACACCAGACATAATCCCAAAATTCTTCTCACACCACAATTCCTCTCACCTTAGACTTGTAAGCTATCTTGCCGGTAAGGCAGGTCACCCCATCTAAGCGGTGAATCAAAGCAAGAGGGGAGTGCTGACCATTACCATTTTAACTTTGGGTGTCTGCGCTGTCGGTGTTTCCACTGAGATATCCTGTTATATATCCTTTAGCCTAATCCAGGGCTAACTGTCAACTAGAGTTCACTCTCGCGAGAACTGTCCAAAATCTGTAGAGTTCTTGATAATCGATGATTTTACTTACTTTTACTTCAATTACTGGTAATTAAAAATTAATCTTACCAGCTTACCATAGAAAGCTTGAAACTATGTGGCTATATCAAAAAGATTTAGTTAAGTTAATATAAATTAACCGGAACAAAAAAGTTAATCAGTAATGTTAATAATAAAAGTGTATATATAATACTAGTGTATATACTTATATCTTAATAAAGGCTTCAAGATTTCAGTTAAGGTCACCAGCCTGATGTTTACCAAACCCTGACTCATAGTACTATTCCCCTCAGTATTGTGATTCAGTGTGATTCAGTGTGATTCAGTGTGATTCACTCCTAAGCAGCTGATACCCCAGGGTGCATCTGACCTCAGCTTAAAAACAGACGTATTAGGAAATTGCTAATCTCATCCTGTAGTTGACTAATGCATTTTGGAATTCAGGATAGCCGATTAAAAACGATATTACCCATGAGCCAAATCAAATTAGCTGTGAGTCAAATCAGCCAGTCAATGGCAGCCTTATCTTTGTTGGTAGCCCATATTGGTATCATGCCAACTCAAGCCCAGCCCATTCAAGCCGATGGTAGCACTCAGACCCAAGTCACCCCCAATGAGAATCAAGACAATCAATTTGACATTAGTGGTGGCATCCGCTCTGAAGATAATCTCTTTCACAGCTTTCTAAAGTTTGGTCTAGACCAAGACCAAATTGCTAACTTCCTATCTCAACCGGATATACAAAACATTCTGAGTCGGGTCACCGGTGGTAATGCTTCTGTGATCAACGGTCTAATAAAAATCACAGGGGAGGGCAACCCTAACCTGTTTTTAATGAATCCAGCGGGGATAATTTTTGGTGCTAATAGCCAGCTGGATGTCCCCGCTTCATTCACCGCAACTACGGCAACCAGCATTGGCTTTGGTGATGACAATTGGTTTAATGCCTTTGGTGACAATGACTACTCTACCTTAGTCGGTACACCCAGTGCCTTTGCGTTTGGGACATCCGAGACACCGGGACTAATTTTTAATGAGGGTAAGCTACAAGTCGCAGCAGGCAATAACCTGAGTTTAATCGGTGGTACTGTCATTAATACCAATCAACTGGAGCTTCCAGAAGGAACAATTACTATAGCTACGGTGCCTGGGGAAAGTTTGGTAAAAATTAGCCAGCCAGGAAGTTTGCTGAATTTGGAAGTTGAACCCCTAACCTCAAATCCCTCCACACCAGAACAACCTTTTACACCGCTCTCTTTACCGAAGCTATTAACCGGGGATGGTGTCAGTCATGCCACAGAATTCACGGATAATGGTGATGACACCGTAACCTTGACTAGTTCTGGCATCACTATAGCGCCTGGGGATGTAACTGTTAAGGACTTAACAGCACCAAGGGCAATCCTGTCTGCTAATAATAACTTGACTCTCAAGGAAAGCCAGCTATCTAGCACCGGGGACTTAAGCCTATTGGCCAAGAATACGGTGCTGATCAGGGACACAACAGATAATTCCTTCCAAGCAGTAGCAGGAGGAAACCTCAAGATTCAGGGGGATGGGGGCATTAAGATTAACCAGGATGGGATCATTGAGCGGTATGGGGGCATTGATATCCTAGCACTGAAGAATCCCGACACCCGCTTCCAGAGTGGTGGTGACCTGAGGTTGGTCAGCGATGGCAAGATCTCTACAGATGCTCACTTTGCCAGTGGCGGTAATTTCTCAATTGAGAATTTAGCTGGTCAACCACGTGAGTTTGTTAGCCTCCAAGACCCAATTATCACTGCTGATGGGGATGTTACCTTTGGGAATTACACAGGCTCTTCTCTTAAAGTAGAGTCCACAGGCAATATTGAAGGTGGCAATATCAAAATCACTGCACCAGATACTGGGCTAGCAGATTTAGACCCAGATTCAGCTTCAGAGATTGGCCAATCAGATATTAATACTTTAAGAAGTAGTCGTGCTGTGATTTTGAGGGCGGGCTTGAGTAAAGATGAATTGACCAATCCAGTTACGGACAATTCTGGAGATGCTTCATCCAATCAAGTTACGGACAATTCTGGAGAGCCTCTATCAGGCAGTATCACTATTGGTAATATCGACACCAGTAATCCAAATAATGGTCGTAATAATAATGCTCCTGGAATTGAAAATAATAATGCTGGTCCTGTAATCTTATCTGCTAAAGGTGACATTATTTTTCGCAATAGTGATGGTTTAACTTTTACCCAAATAAGAACCACAGAAAGAAATGGTAATAATTCTGGTAATGTATTTTTGGAAACCAAAGAGGGCTCTATTAAGATAGAGGGAGAAAGACTCGATATCATCACCGAGGTTTCAGGGGGTGGGAATGCTGGTAAAGTAACGTTTCAGGTTCCAAATTTAGATAATATCGTAGATATTATCGACTCTGATAAGTTGAAGATCACGACAAGAGCTCGGGGTAATGGTAATGCTGGTGATGTAGAGTTTGTTAGTCAGGAAGAGTTCAGCCCAGAGCAGGAAATAAAAATAAGAGATCAAATCCCGGAAGATATAGATGTGCAGGCTTCCGTTGAAGAGAGGGATGGGAATTTGAATATTAGGCTTTCCCCCACAGATACTAATACAAAAGAGGAAACAAACCAACAAAACGACACAAACCAACAAAACGACACAAACCAACAAAACGACACAAACCAACAAAACGACACAAACCAACAAGAAGAAACAGACCTTATAGAAGAAACCGACCTTATAGACACTGGTGAAACCGACCTTATAGACACTGGTGAAACCGACCTTATAGACACTGGTGAAACCGACTCTGACTCTAACCTTAATGTTAGCTTGGGCGAAGGTGATGGAACTGTTAATGACAAACCCTCTGACACAAATAACTCCAACGATATAAACAGTGGTGACCAGACTCCCGGTTCCACCCCTGGCAAGACTATAAGTGACATGCAAGAGTCCTCTAGTTCTGAAGCTAGTAGCTCAGACCCTGGTAGTTCAGAATCTGGAACCCCTACTGCTTCATCTCAATCAAATTCCACAACTGAGGAGGTTTCACCTGAAACTGACCCAGTTTATTTAATTGAAGAAGCCTTCACCAAAGAATATCAGTCACACTTTCAGCGACAGTTCAAGACGAAAATCAACACTCAGAATGATGTCCGCAATCGGACTCGGGAGCTTGAGAGGGAGACAGGGCTAAAGACTGCGGTGATTTACGTCAGTTTTGTCGAAAACTCTAGTACCTTACCAGGCACTCGATGTCAAAGTCCCTCAATCCCTGTTTCCAAAATCGACCGACGGTTTGGTTACCGACTCTCTGAGGTGCCTCAAGCACCAGAGCGTTGCTTACCAAAACCAAACGACCAGCTGGAACTTTTGGTGATCACCGCTGAAGGTAATCCAATTCTGCGGCGAATCAATGGTGCCAGTCGTGATCAAGTCCTAGCTGTGACTAATAGATTTCAGCGATCGCTTAGCAATCCCGACAGCTTGGATGCCAAAGCCCACCATTACCCAGCTGAGCAAATTTATCAATGGATCATAGGGCCCTTGGAGAAGGACTTAAATAACCGCAAGATTCAGAGCCTAATATTTGCTATGGATGAGGGTTTGCGCTCCCTACCTATAGCAGCTATCTACGATGGGCAACAATATCTGGTTGAGAAATATGGTGTTAACTTGGTGCCTAGTCTGAGCTTAACCTATTCTCGTCACACAGATGTGAGACCCTTCCGGGTTCTGGCAATGGGAGCATCGAAATTTCCTTATCAACAGCCTTTGCCTGGGGTAGAAGTGGAGTTAACCACCATCACTGAAAAACTGTGGAAAGGTCGCTCTTTTCTCAACGAAGCCTTTACTCTGGACAATTTAAGGGCTCAACGACAACAGCAGCAATATGGGATCATTCACCTAGCCACCCATGCAGAGTTCAACTCGGGAACTCCTAACGATTCCTACATTCAGATGTGGAACTACAAACTAAGGCTGTATGAAATGCAAAATCTGCTTTATGAGCCATCGGTAGAGTTGTTGGTACTCAGTGCTTGTCGAACTGCTTTGGGCAATCGAGAAGCGGAGTTGGGTTTTGCTGGGTCAGCCTTTCAGGCAGGAGTTGACTCGACTTTGGCAACCCTTTGGTATGTCAGTGATCAAGGTGCTCTGGGGCTGACTACTGAGTTTTACCGTCAGTTGAGAAAGACATCGAGTAAAAGTGAAGCTTTGCGACAGGCACAGTTAGCGATGATTCAAGGCAATGTGCGTATCGAGAATAATCAGTTATATGGCTCGGGCAAGAATATCTCGTTACCGCCAGAATTGTCAGGACCAGGAAAACAAAGCTTTTCTCATCCCTACTATTGGGCTGCTTTCACTCTGGTTGGAGATCCCTAGTTTATACCAATTCTTCACTTTTCATAATTTTGATAAGCAGTAACAATCCTCTGAACGAGGGCATTACGGACAACATCCTTATTGGTGAGTTCGCAGAAAGCAATGCCTTCTACAGATCTTAAAATTTTTAGGGTTACCGCTAATCCTGAGGGTTGGTTGCTAGATAAATCGGTCTGGGTGAGATCACCAGTGACTACCATCCGAGAACGTGAACCCAAACGAGTCAAAACCATTTTCATCTGGGCTGGTGTGGTATTCTGAGCTTCATCAATAATCACGAAGGCATTATTGAGGGTGCGACCTCGCATATACGCTAGGGGAGCCACTTCAATAATGCCCCGTTCCATTAAATTGGCAGTCTTCTCTGTATCAATCAGTTCATGGAGAGCATCATAGAGGGGGCGCAAATAGGGATTAATTTTCTGCTGCAAGTCTCCTGGTAAAAAGCCAAGTTTTTCACCAGCTTCTACCGCTGGTCGTGTCAGAATCAGCCGTTCATATTGATTATTTAGTAACGCCTGAGCGGCTATTACCACAGCTAGGAAAGTTTTGCCAGTGCCTGCTGGTCCCACACAGAAGGTGAGGTCATGGCTTAGTACAGCTTTGATATACTGCCGTTGCCGGAAGGTTTTAGCTCGGATTACCTCACCCCGGCGAGTATGAGCCAGCACATCTTGATGTAAATCTTGTAATTCATCCTGTCGCTTAGTATCTAAGGCATGAATTGCAGTTTGGATGTCTACTCCTGTAATCCTTTTACCTTCGATCCAATAAATTTTAAGCGATCGCACTAGGGATGATACCCGCTCGACCTGTTTCTCGGTGCCAGAAATCAATAACTCTTGCCCTCGCAGCACCAGATGCGCACCGGTTTGCCGTGATAGGGTTTTCAGGTTTTCTTCCTGGTCTCCAACCAAGGCGATTGCACTTTCTGGGCTGGGTAGCTCAATTGTTTTGGATACTTCACTCAAGGTTTATCAACTACAGGCTTGCTGTCTCAACTATCGAAGTTAACTGGTAACTTAAAGTAACTTAATAGACAACTCAATCTACCAATCTTGACCAATCTTCAAGGTTTCCTGCCATTGGTAATGAGAGGTACAGCAGCCGGATGTTCTTCACCCCCTTTTCTCCATTGTCCTCTCATTACCCAAACCTTCAAAACTATTGCAATAGAGAACTTAGGAGGGAAATCTTGGAGTTACTCTAGGTCTGGCAACTCGGCGAGGTAAATTTCTTCTGACAATGGTTCTACGACTAGGGCCATTGTCTCGACGAGGGCTACTACCTGAGCCTGAGCCTTCATAGATATCCAAATAAACAGTTTGGCCAGCAGCTTGGGCTGCTGCTTTAATTACTGTCCGAATCGCTTGAATATTGCGACCACCCCGACCGAAAACTCGCCCTTTATCCTCTCCATTAAAAGCTAGTCGAATCCAGACACGCTCTTTCCCATTTGATTTCTCACAGTCTACGCTGAGGGAGTCTGGTGATTCCAAGAACGGCTCGATTAAAAATCTCACCAGTGCTGAATAATCTGGGTCATCATCTCTAACAGAAGCAGATAGGATTTCAGGTACGGATTTGTTCAAAAACATTAGCTTTTTGCAAGATATTACGCACGGTTTGTGTTGGCTGAGCTCCATTTTTGAGCCACTTCACTATTGCTGGTACATTCAGCCTCGTTTCATCATTTCTTGGATTATAGAATCCCAGTTCTTCTAGAGGACGCCCATCACGGCGTGCACTGCTGGGAATTGCCACTATTCGATAGCTTACTTCACGCTTTTTGCCGAATCGTTTTAATCTGATTTTGATCATTGTACCTAATTAATTCACCTGTTTGATTTTAAGCGATCTTTGGGGGTTTGAAAGTGAACAGGTTGAATTGTGAAGATTGTAACTGACTCAGCAGGCAAGCCGCTACCTGTTCACAATCTTCTCAGCTACCCGACACCCCATGGCTGATGGGAACAGGCTAAGCTTCAGGCATACCTTCTACTGGCTAATCTTCTACCGCGTCACCTTCTAGGAGCTAACCTACCCTACGGAAAGGCCAAAGGCGAACAACCGGCTAACCTTCAGGCATACCTTCTAGGAGCTAAGCTACCCTACACCGAACGCCAAAGGCTAACAACAGGCTAACCTTAAGCGTAACCTTGGCCAAAAGGCCACGGGTGCGCGTTCAACCTTCTAACCTTGGCCAAAAGGCCACGGGTGCGCGTTCAACTGGCTAACCTTCAACTGGCTAACCTTCAACTGGCTAACTTTCTACTATAATTGCCCAAATCCCTTCTTCTTCTTAGCTTTTTTCTTTTTCTTGCCAGAGCCACTACCACGCCAACCAGGTAGATTACGAGGATTTCCACCACCCATACCACCTAACATACCACCTAACCCCCCCATGGCTGGCATCTGACCTTGACCCATTTGCTGCATAAGCGATCGCATTCTGGTAAATTCACTCACCAGACCCCTGACGTCTTTTTCCGTATGACCAGAACCTTGGGCAATGCGGCGGCGGCGGCTCGGAGAGCTAGCTAATAAATCTGGGTTACGACGCTCCTCGGAGGTCATGGAGCTAATCATAGCTTCGGACTGCTTGAGCTTGGTTTCCCCTTGTTGAAGTTGAGAAGAACTGAGTTTGCCCATGCCTGGAACCAGTTTCATCAAACCACCAAGGGAGCCCATGTTCTTTAACAGGCGCATCTGCTTCAAGAAATCGCTGAAGTCAAATTTGGCTTCCAGCATTTTCTGTTGCATCTGTTCAGCATCAGCGATGTCAATCTCTTCCTGGGCTTTCTCAACCAAGGTGAGTACATCCCCCATACCCAGAATCCGGGATGCCATGCGGTCAGGATAAAATGGTTGTAGTGCCTCGACCTTTTCCCCAACCCCAACAAATTTAATCGGCTGACCTGAAATTTGCCTGACTGAAAGGGCAGCACCACCACGACTATCCCCATCAAGTTTGGAGAGAATTGCCCCAGTAATGCCGATTTGCTCATGGAAGGTGCGGGTCAGGGTTGCTGCTTCCTGACCAGTCATGGCATCTACCACTAGTAGGGTATCGTGGGGTTGGACGGTTTCTTTGATGCGGGAGAGTTCTCCCATCATCTCTTGGTCGATTTGCAGTCGTCCCGCTGTATCGATAATTACCGTATCGATAGCCATTGCTTTTGCCCGTTCTACCCCTTGACGAGCAATGTCTACTGGGTCAGCTTCTGTACCTAACTCAAACACAGGTACATCAATTTGTTGACCGAGGGTGACTAATTGATCAATGGCTGCGGGTCGATACACGTCTGTAGCCACTAGCAAACAGCTACGTTCTTGCTTACGCAGATGTAAAGCGAGTTTTGCACTAGCCGTAGTTTTACCAGTACCTTGTAGACCAGCCATTAGCACAACGGTTGGTGGGGTGTCTGCTTGGGCTAGGGGAATATTGGTTTCCCCCATCACTTGCACCAGTTCGTCGTAGACTATTTTGATGAACTGCTGGTCAGGGCGAACACCTGATATGACTTCACTGCCTTGTGCTTTCGCTTCTACTCCAGCAACGAAATCTTTGACTACTTGTAGGTTGACGTCTGCTGATAAGAGGGCGCGACGCACTTCTTTTAGGGCGTCTTGGATGTTAGAACTAGAGATCTTGTCCTGACCCCGTAGTTTTTTCCAAGCATCTTCTAAGCGTTCGGCGAGAGCATCAAACATACGTCAATTGTCAATTGTGATGGTTTTGTTTTTATGGTTACTTTACTGAGTCGCCAGAGTTTTGATATACCACACCTCTTAGCTACACACCTTACTAGCATAGCGCTTTTGGGGATTTTAGTTCAATCTGGTTGGTAAGCATTTAGCCCTGGGCTATTCGTGAAATTTCTTGAAATGGTTAAAATCAAGGCATGACTTAAGAGCTACTGCGGAATTCGGTGAGCGCGTGAATCAACTTTCTGTGCAGAAGATTAGGGCTAGTGTTTCTGTATGCCAACTTCCACCACCCTTAAAACCGCCAGATGTATTGCGGGTAATTGTTCCGAGTGGAACCTTGCGTGAGGTTGATGCTTTCAATCGGGGGATTGAGATTTGGCGAGCACGTGGCTACCATGTTCAATTACCACACAACTGGAACGCTAGGGAAGGTTACCTAGCTGGGACTGATAGTCAGCGACGCCAACAGTTGCTCGAAGCGTGTCTTGACCCCAAATGTCGCGGCATTCTCTGTGCTAGAGGAGGTTATGGTAGCGCTAGACTTCTGGAAGACTGGACATGGCCAGAAGAGTTGAAGGTTGGCAAGTTGAAGGTTGAAGGTTCTCAAGACAACTTGGAACCAGATAACCTTGGCCAAAAGGCCACGCTACGCGAACAACCTGTAACCTCGACCAACCTGCAACCTTCAACAAACCAACCTGTAACCTCGACCAACCTGCAACCTTCAACAAACCAACCTGTAACCTCTGCTTTGAAGTGGTTGATTGGTTTTTCTGATATTACAGCTTTACTGTGGAGTCTTGGTCAGATAGGGGTTTCCGGTGTTCATGGTCCGTTACTGACTACTATTGCTGGTGAACCGGAATGGTCACTCAATCGGTTGTTTGATTGGGTGGAAGGACGACCCATAGCACCATTAAAAGGGGTTGGTTGGGGAGGTGGTAAGGTTTCTGGTGTGTTGCTACCGGCTAATCTTACGGTCGCTACTCATCTGCTGGGTACACCCCTACAACCTTCATTATCAGGAGTTATTCTTGCTCTAGAAGATGTCACTGAGGCTCCCTACCGCATTGACCGGATGTTGACTCAGTGGCGCATGAGTGGTGCAATGGCCGGGGTGAAAGGTATTGCCTTAGGGCGGTTTAGCCGTTGTGCTCCTCCCAAGGATGTTCCTAGCTGGAGTGTGGAGGAAGTGTTGCGCGATCGCATTTGGGATCTGGGTATACCGGTTGTCTCTGACTTGCCTTTCGGTCACGATGGGGTTAACGCTGCCCTTCCTGTGGGACAGCTGGTTGAACTAGATGCTGAGGCCGGGACCTTGAGTTGGGTTGGAGGTTAGCAGGTTAGCAGGTTGAAAGTTGGCAGGTTGAAAGTTGGCAGGTTGTTGGCTTAGGGTGGCCTTTTGGCCAAGGTTAGCCAGTTAGCAGGTTAGCCAATTAGCAGGTTAGCCAGTTAGCAGGTTAGCAGGTTGTTCGCGTAGCGTGGCCTATTGGCCAAGCTGGAAAGGTTGTTATTCCCTTTGTTTCCATCACCTTTTAACGTTCGCGTAGCGTGGCCTTTTGGCCAAGGCACCGTCTTAGAATGTAACTTATTATTAACACTTTTTTAATCTTCTCAAATCAGGAGAGTAAACGGAATACCAGCATGATAAGCTGACAAATACACTTAAAAAAGTATAATAGGATAGATGCCATATGGCTGGGTCAACCCAGGTTCCTTATTTGTTGAGGGCGGCTCGTGGTGAGGAGTTAGAGCGCCCCCCTGTGTGGATGATGCGACAGGCAGGTCGTTATATGAAGGTTTATCGCGATTTACGGGATAAGTATCCAAGTTTTCGCGAGCGCTCCGAAAATCCAGACATAGCGATTGAGATTTCTCTACAACCCTGGAAAGCGTTTAAACCAGATGGAGTGATTTTGTTCTCTGATATTCTAACTCCATTGCCAGGGATTGGTATCGAGTTTGATATTGTCGAAAGTAAAGGGCCAATCATTAACCAACCGATTCGTACCCAGGAACAAATTGACCAGCTACATCTGTTGGATTTAGAGAAATTTGGGTTTATCCGGGAAATTTTGAAGGCGCTACGGGACGAAGTCGGCAATAAAGCAGCAGTGCTAGGTTTTGTCGGTGCTCCCTGGACTTTGGGCGCTTATGCCATTGAGGGTAAAAGTTCTAAAAATTACTCCATCATTAAAGGGATGGCCTTCTCACAACCAGCTATGCTACACCAATTCTTGGGTAAGCTAGCTGATGCGATCGCTATCTATGTCCGTTACCAAATCAATAGCGGTGCTCAGGTAATACAAATGTTTGACTCTTGGGCAGGTGAACTGAGTCCCCAAGACTACGAAACCTTTGCCTTACCCTATCAGCAGCGAGTAGTACAGCAGGTTAAAGCCACTCACCCAGATACCCCCTTCATTCTCTATATCAGTGGTAGCGCTGGAGTGCTTGAACGCATGGGACAGTCCGGGGTTGATATGGTCAGCGTAGACTGGACCGTAGACATGGCAGAAGCTAGAAAAAGATTGGGTCCTGATATGAAAGTTCAGGGCAATATCGACCCAGGAGTGCTCTTTGGGTCACAAGCTTTTATTCGCGATCGCATTGTCGATACTATTCGCAAAGCTGGCCACAAAGGTCATATCTTAAATCTCGGTCATGGTGTTTTACCCGGCACTCCAGAAGATAATGTTAGATTCTTCTTTGAAACTGCCAAAAAGGCAAATGAATTAATGGCTGTTCATGCATAATAGTCGATAACACAAGAGAGAGTAGCAATCTAGTACATGATTAGCGTTACGCATGGGTAACATACCCGCATGTTTTCAACAAAACTCCTCTGGGAATGTGGTACAATCGGCCTATGCAATAACCAAGCAATAACAGTATTAGGCTTGACATCCAGATAATCTTCTACAAGAGTGGGA
>NZ_JAAHFV010000012.1:0-17976 GCF_010672755.1 Moorena sp. SIO1F2 | reverse complement strand
TCTGGTAAGGAAATGGGTGTATACTTTGACTACATCTGCTCTGGCTTAAGCTAAGTTAGCTAGTGTTGATGGAATTCGCCAGCCTGTAGTTGTCTGTGTAATTAAGGTCTGGGAAGTTGATTGTGAGTGCTAGCTTGTTAAAGGCGAATCTGGCTCACGTTAGTTAAGCAGCAGATGAGTTTTGACAGTCTAGTATTGACAATTAACTCCCAGACTTTGGAATAGTTGAGATATTCGATTAACGAATTTGTTCCCTCGCTATAGGCGGTAGGGATTTTTTATCCATCTTGGAATCAAACGAAAATTAAAATTTTCTGGAATTTTACTAGGAGAAATAACCTCATGCGGACGTTTGAAATAACTGCTTGTGTGCCAAGCCAAAGCAGAATTAGGACACAACGGGAGTTACAGAATACTTTTTTTACCAAGCTCGTTTCCTACGAGAACTGGTTCCGTGAGCAGCAGCGCATCCAGAAAATGGGTGGCAAAATTATTAAAGTTAAGCTGGCAACTGGTAAGCAAGGTACAAACACCGGTTTGTAAGGATTTTTCGATAATAGCTGTTTATCAAAAAAAAAATTTCAGGGGGTCTACTAGGACCCCTTTGTGATTTTTGGTTCAAAATGGGGGGATGGAAACAGAAGCAAGAGAGGGCCAACAACTACATAACCAAATAACCTTGGCCAAAAGGCCACGCGATCGCTGAAAGCGGGACTTCGTCCATCGCGTTCAACCACATAACCTTCAAGCACATAACTTTCAACCACATAACCTTCAACCACATAACCTTCAACCACATAACCTTCAACCACATAACCTTCAACCACATAACTTTCAACCACATAACCTTCAACCACATAACCTTCAACCACATAACCTTGGCCTTGGCCTATTGGCCACGCGGGGCGCGTTTGGCCACGGGATCGCGTTCAACCACATAACCTTTAACCAACCTGATGAAACGTGGCTCTACGTAACCTGATTCTATTATTTAATCCCTCCACTACAGACTGGGCAGTAACTGCTCGGTTACTGAAGTGGTTAACGTTTCTATGGCTGTTGATCGGAATAGTAATTCTGTTCTCAGCTTCTTATGCGATCGCAGATGTCGAGTTAGGGGATGGAACATACTACGTCAAGCGACAGCTGATCTGGGTAGTCTTGGGTTTAGTGGGATTTAACCTATTGGTGCGATCACCGTTGCGTTATTTGCTAAAAATCAGCCATTGGTTGGTCTTGGTGCTCTTGGTGCTGCTGTTATTGACGTTAATTCCTGGTGTGGGAACAACGGTTAATGGGGCAACTCGCTGGTTATCTTTCGGTTCGGTTCCCCTGCAACCTTCAGAGTTAATGAAGCCGTTTCTAGTGTTACAAGCAGCTCGGGTATTTGGGCAGTGGGACCGGCTTCAGTGGCGGACCCGTTTCACGTGGCTGGGGATTTTTATGGTGGTGTTGGTGGGAATTTTGTTACAGCCTAATCTGAGTACAACAGCACTTTGTGGGATGACCTTGTGGCTAGTTGCTCTAGCAGCAGGGTTACCGTTTTCTTACTTGGGAGGTACAGCATTTGGTGGTGTCCTGCTGGCAGTACTCAGTATCAGCATCAAGGATTACCAACGGCGTCGGGTGATGTCATTCCTAAATCCTTGGGCTGATCCGATGCGAGATGGATACCAATTGGTTCAAAGTCTTCTGGCTATTGGCTCCGGTGGGACTTGGGGCTCTGGCTTTGGGTTATCCCAACAAAAGTTATTCTATTTACCCATTCAACACACTGATTTTATCTTTTCTGTCTTTGCTGAGGAATTTGGCTTTGCTGGTAGTATAGCGCTAATGTTATTGTTGATGACATACATGACCCTAGCGGTGATTGTAGCTATTAAGGCCAGAAACCGAGTCTATCAGTTAATCGCGATTGGGGCAATGCTGTTTATTGTCGGACAGTCTCTGTTAAATATTGGTGTTGCTTCTGGGGCTCTTCCCACTACTGGTTTACCCTTCCCATTCTTTAGTTATGGGGGAAGTTCGATGATTTCCAGTTTGTGTTCCGCTGGGTTGTTGATTCGGGTGGCACGAGAGAGTAGTGAGGCGAAAGTTGTGTCTATACAAAGTCGCCGCCAGTATATAGCAGAACGACGGCAAAGAAGGCACAAGGTAAAAGCTAAAAGGTAAAAGTGACCAATATAGCGGTTTTCAATTTGGTGAGATACAGAGTTTCTGGTTTTAGGGAACAGGGAACAGGGAACAGGGAACAGGGAACAGGGAACAGGGAACAGGGAACAGGGAACAGGGAACAGGGAACAGGGAACAGGGAACAGGGAACAGGGAACAGGGAACAGGGAACAGGGAACAGTTTCCGAATTGCTTTCGCTTGCTTCAACTCACTTTTAGGATTGTCTACTTCTGCCTGAGTCATATCGAAGCGCTGATCAAGGCAACGTTCAAAAATTTCCCCGGTGCCAACCGTAACCCCCTTGACTAAGAGGATACACCCTACAAGTGGTTGAGCTTAATTCTGAAGATGTTAATACTGACCAAAAACTTTAGTTACAACCTCCACATTAGGCTCAACCTCTATCCAAAGGGTGGCACCACCATTCTTGGGAGATTCGGGTCGATAGACTAACCGGGATGGCCCGCTGATTTCTACATAATGACAGTTGATATCGCGATTACCCCGTTTAACTGTAATCACTGGGTCTGTTGTATGGTTTTGTTGATTCTTTTGAAGTACTTCTTCGTTGAGGTAGATGTGAGTCATCGATTTGCTGGGCTGTTTTCTCCAGGAGCCTTGTGGTCCACGGCTACCGGGAATTATCTTGGGCATACCGTTATATAGGGGAATCCGCCAAAAGCGACCCACTTTTTCGGCTCCTTGAATTCTGCCCTCTTTCAGGAGTTGGCGAACTCGTTGAGGACAAATACCTAGAAGATAGGCAGCTTGGGTGGTATCTATCATGATCGGACAACTTACTCTAGCGCTATTAATTTATTCGAAAATATACCATACAATTACAGCAATTGCCAAGTTTGATAGGGAACAGGGAACAGGGAACAGGGAACAGGGAACAGGGAACAGGGAACAGGGAACAGGGAACAGGGAACAGGGAACAGGGAACAGGGAACAGAGATTATTAAAGATTAAGCATTAAGTATTAAGTATTAAGTATTAAGTATTAAAGATTAAAGATTAAGTACTAAGTATTCAAGATTAAGTGTTGAATCTAGTAATAATGGTTTAGCAAAATTGCTGATGTCTGTGCATAAAGTAGAATAAAAATAAGCAAAAATCTCTATAACTATAGCAAATTATCGAAAACTACTTCTTAGATCTCCCGTCTCCACCCTATCCCCACACGTAAGCATTCAGGCGTCAGGCGTCAGGCGTCAGGCGTCAGCCGTTGGCCAACTACTGATAGCACCTCAAGTAGCGTGTGCGTAGCACATAAGCTGAATGCTGATAGCTGAATGCTGTTCGCGTAGCGTGCGCGTAGCGCTTATGCTGAATGCTTACCACTCTCGCTTATTCGCTGGCTCCAGCCCTATAGTTCTGACAGTAATACCGTCGAAATCGATAACCAGGGACTTTAGATATAGATTGTTTATCCTTAATACAACCTTGGGATTTTAACTCAACAGAGGCAGAAAAATTGACTACCCACAATTCTAAAGGTTTCGGCAGTTGAGCCACAGTTTTTTGTAGCGTTTCTGTAGCCACCCTTGGCTCGGTGTCTTTATGTGCCAAGAGAAACTGGGGTGAATTAATAGCAGTATCAACTACTTTGCGACGGTTCAATTCCCAAGCTAAGCCCATGATTTCTCCTGTTTGTTCATGGCTTTTGTGAACTGTGGCAATCAGGACTGGAAGGGATTGAGACTGGGAATCACTAATCTCTAATATTTTAGCGATCGCAAGATCTGGTCGATCGGCTTTTTGGTAACTCACATGGGATGCGACTATGACTCCACCTACCAATCCCATCAACAGGATTAGTGCTACCCATTGCTGATCTTTCCCTTGGGCCGCTCTCCAACAACTGGCAAAGCTTGCTGCTAGTAACATAATTACGATGGGGAAGTAGACAAACTGGTAACGAGCCGCTAAGGTCAAATCAATCCCAAGACCGTAAGTGAATAATAAGAATAATGCGATCGCTCCCACCACAAATCCGCCTATAACCTGAGTCATGAACTTAGTCTGGGAGTGTAACCTCTGAATTCTGAGTCCTCGACGCAACAGTTGCACGATCAAGAGCACTAATATTACTGTTACTACTCCAGAGGCGACCATAATCGGTAGGGATTGCCCTTCTACTGGCAGCATCACTACCATAGTGATCAGCCAAGACAAGAGTCTAGCTACAGGTTCGAGCAAATTGCTCAGGGTTGTGTCTTGGTGAACCCACTCTGTCAAACGATTACTGGAGGGGCGTGGCAAAATTGGCAGCCAAACTAAGACTCCCATTAATGTCCCGAGCGCCACTGCGTAAATTCGCCACCAGTACTTCCAAGAAAACACTGAACCCCCTGACCCAATCCGCAACCCAAGCATTACCAGTCCTACAGCTGCGATCACGAGGACGAAAAAGTAATGGACAGCTATGCCCAAGCTATTGACAATAACCCAGATTAATGCTATGTAAATCGGCAAGGGAGTCTGCCGTTGAAGCGATCGCGTAGCGTACACTAAACAACTGACTGAAGCGATAACCAATAGAATCCCTAGAGTGTAATGTCGAGCTTCTTGAGCCAGATAGATGCCATAGGGTGAAACAGCCATCAGTGCTGCTGCGAAGTGACCCACCAGGGAAGAGCGAAACCCTAACCAACCTAACCCAAACATGGCTGGAATGGAAATTACTCCCAGTAGCACACTCCAGGATCGCGCTACCCACAGGGATACCAATTCCCCATGGCCTGGAAACAGCTTCAGCCACAGATGGGTGAGGACGAAGTACAGTGGTGGGTGATTACTCTCTGTGATTAGGTTATTAATAACGGAATTGATGCTAGTACTAGAGTTCGGTTTCAGGGGAGCTAAGAGGGTATCTGACGTAATCACCTGATCCAGGGGTACCCTCCGAAAACTATTGCCCAGGCTAAACACTAGGGTGGCAAATTCATCTGACCAGGGGGGTTTTCCGGCCAGATAGGTAAACCGTAAACCTGCTGCGATCGCTATCCACACCAGCAGTAATAGAACTATGACCCAACTACTCCAGCTTTTGTCCACTTGGGATTTTGGGTGGTTAAGAATCATTAGCCATTAATTCTCTTTGTAGGTAGGAATAAACGTAACGTTCTCCCACACTACTTTATTATTGTTGATGCCACTGTTTAGTTACTTGAACTGAAATCGGTGCTGGGGCAGAGCAATAATACCGCGCAATCATACCGCTATGAAATAATTAGATGAGCTAATCATTGGGATAATTTTTGAATACTGATGAAGGACAAGCTCAAACCAGACTGGGCGGGGGATGACTTACTCTCCCGGTTCGTTAATCTGTTGATCGACACCAAGCCGATATACAAGGTGATGCAACACCAGGCCAGGCAGGTGCTAATTAAAACCGCAGAAAAAAATGGGATTGAGTGGCGGAAAAACTACCAGGAGTTAGAAAAATCAGGAGCGAAGACCTTACTATGCGAGATTACTAACCCTAGCCTAGTCTACCCAGACTACTACAAAGTCCCTTTCCATGCTTATGACCAGGGAAACCTATGCTGGGAAGCTGCCTTTGAAGCTGCCAGTGCTACCCAGGCTATGGGGTTGAGGATTTGGCCGAAAGAAAAACTCACTTGGCTTTCGGCACAAGAACGATTACGAAGTAGTTTTCATAAAGTACTAGGAGAGTATAATCCCGAGATAGTCACAGATGTCCTAGACATTGGCTGCTCAGTAGGGATTTCTACCTTAGCGCTACACCGCTACTACTCCAGGATCACAAAGGGCAAAATCCGCACCGTTGGGTTAGACTTATCCCCTTATATGCTGGCTGTGGCCAAGACCATGGATCAGACAGCAGAAATATCAGAATGGATCCATGGCAAAGGAGAGGACACCGGTTTACCGGACAATTCATTTGATGTGGTCACGTTACAGTTTGTGATCCACGAACTACCGCGCCAAGCAACAGAGGAAATTTTTTCGGAAGTGCTACGGATTCTACGACCTGGTGGCTGCCTTGGTGTTGTAGACAATAATCCTGCCTCCCCAGTCATCCAGAATCTCCCCCCTGCACTGTTTGTGTTGATGAAAAGTACAGAACCTTGGAGTGATGACTACTACAGCTTTAATGTAGAAGGGGCGATGATTAAAGTTGGTTTTGACTATCAGAGCACGGTGGCCAGCGATCCTCGTCACCGCACTATTATTGCTACAAAACCTGGTTGAGGTGAGTGGGGGAAGTGTGGGGAGTGGGGCGGGGGCGCGTGGGGCGCGGGGAGTGTGGGAAGTGTGGGGAGTGGGGCGGGGGCGCGTGGGAAGTTTGGGAAGTCAAATCAGCAACTCTTGTCCACTGTTCCGGTGATCCGCTGTTCCGGTGATCCGCTGTTTCCTTTTCCCTGATCCCTGTTCCCGACTTCTGAAAGAAGTCTAAAGGTTGTAGCAATTCCTCTTGATGTAGTGGCTGATAGTAATAATTACGAGCGGTTTGCAGCTTCCTGTGCCGTTCAAAGGTGCTGTAAAAACAACCCAGTTAGGTTATATAACTAAGGATATGAAAAAATTAGTAGAATTTTTATAAATTTATCATGAAGACTACCCCAATTTTTTGCAAGCCTTTTTGAAATAAATGTGAATATTTGGTGAATTGTGAAAAAAAAGTAAAAATTTTGTGAATAATCAAGTCCAGGTGCTTGTCGAGTATCCTAGTCTTGCCCAACCTGAGTTCGACATCACCAATTTTATCCAGGAGTCAGGAGCCATAATAACTAAATTTTTAAGTTAATTTGGAATTAATCAGAGTTTAATGGGCAATTAACCTATGTATTCTCCCAATAACTTCTGAATTATTCTCCTGAATTCTGAATTATGTCTCCTATCTCCTCACAACACCAGCCAATTTCTTACATAAAACTGAGGTTGTCCAAGACCTATTGCCCAAGACCTATTGCCCAAGACCTATTGCCCATACTGGGATTTTGGCATCAACAGGCTCGGGGTAAACTCAAATCTAATCCCTTTTTCCTTTCCCCTGACAACTGCGGCGAAGTCTAATAAGCGCCCAAAGCCGCTTAGACCAAAGCAGGGGCAGAATTTAGGGCAGCACTATGGTATTGATTGGACTAATAGCAGTCAAACCCAATTGGACTAATAGCCATGGGAGGAGGATATCCTGATCTGGTCAGCCTTGGCCTTTATCACCTTTCTCGTCAGAGAGATAACATAAAAGAAGTTCTTGCAAGCGGCACCTACACTAGAAGGTTCGACCCGTGATGGCGAGCAATCCCTTGACCGTAGCTCACGCGGGGCGCGTTCGCCATCACGGAAAACGCACCAAAGCGCGAATTTGATCCTTAATGGGTCAAGCGCACCTATAGAAAGTATGGGTTTGGTGACACTCGATGGCAATCAGGCGAAGCCAAGCTATCAGTTGTATCGTCTCTATTTTCGTTTTGCAGTGGCCAGGTAACTTATTCGATCTATCTCCTAGATTTCTTTAGATGTCTTTTGTTAAGAACATAAACAATCACTCTTAATTATGTCAGAAATTCTAACACTAATCAAAAAACCAGAAATTCCCAAAAAATTAGTAAAACCATCTCAACCAATTGAATTAATTCAGCCATCAGAACCAAAGTTTATGGCTGTTGGGGTTATAACTGGTGAGGTAGATTTGTCTGAAAAAATTCCTACCATTACCATCCAGGGTAAGGCTTACCCACTCTTTTTTCTGCTGAAGCACAACCGGAAAAGGTATGTGCTGGATATTCTCAAGGGGCACATCGAGGCCGGAAACCGAGAGCATCGCCTCGTGGTATATCCTAAGCCGATCCATTTCCCAGATCGGAACAAATTCCAGGATATCCGGTTTGAGGTGATTGGGATTTTACAGGAAGACAGACCCCATGCTTGGGCTGAAGCGATTGGCAATGGGTATTTCATCTTGGCTGGATTGTGGCAGTTCATCCCTGTTTGTAAAGTTCCCTGTGTGTCAGTCTTTAGGAACCACAGTGAACAATTAGTGAACTATCTCAAAACTCACCAGGCTACAGAAAGAACTCGGGTACTCAAAGCTGGTCACTGTCCATTATTCTGGCGGGACTCCTCGGTCAAACCATTCCGATTCAATCCTAAGCTCAAGGAGCAGGGCAAGCCAAAATTCATCCAGGTCAAAGCCCGATTCCTTCCCCACAAAAATGCCTTCGCGTTTGTAGAAGAATTGGCACCCCCAATGGATCAGCCTCCACGGTTCTGCAAGGTTCGGAAAGAAGATAAGCAGGAAGCCTTGGCCGAAGCTAAGAGAAGAGCTGCTGAAATGGCTGAAAAAAGAGCTGCTGAAAGTTCTGAAAGTCCTGAAAAAACAGCTGCTGAAAGTCCTGAAAAAAGACCTGATGAAATTCCTGAAAGTGCTGAAAGTTGAGTACTTCTATTCAAAATACCAACTCTGCTCAGTACCAACCCAACTCCCAGTCGAGCCGTTGAGACTTGACTGCTCAGGTGTTTGGTGCTGGCAAGGCTGGTAGGGTGATAGTTAAGACTTCAGCAGAGGTCAGGTAAGCTAGCGCTGCGCTATAAATTGATTGAGTGGCTATAGTATTGCCATGGCTAAACTATAGCGCTAGGCTAACCCAGCCAGTAAATGAGCTTTTGCTCACCAAAAACCTGTAATTAATTGTCTTGGTCTTCCAAAAACTCAACATCTTCATAGAGCTGGGATAGAGGACAGTCAAAGTCAATGCTGGTTATATGTACATCCGGTTCTGTTGCGTCTTTTGTGGTTTCATCCATCAAGTAACTGGTAAGTTCCCATTTGCCTCTATCATTAAGTCGGTAGCATTCAATGCTCATGGTTTCCGAATCAATCAGGAGATATTCCCTAAGGGTATCAAGGCGGCGGTAGTGTCTAAATTTTTTACCGCGATCGCTAGCCAACGCCCTTCGGGCTAATCGCCTTTGGCGCGGCTTCGCCGATCGCTACCTTCTGTACCAGGGGAAAGGACCTCCGCAATCAGACAAGGGTGATAAATCACTTTGCGGGACTTTTGGTCACGGTGGTCACAGGTTACCATGACATCGGGATAGTAATAAGGCCCGTTTGCTGATACACCAAGTTTGGCATCTGCCATAAAAACTTTACAGCTTTTGCCACGTAAGTGAATTTTTAGGGCAGAGGCTAAATTGAGGGCAATGGAGTTGTGGGGAAGTGTTCCCCCAGTCATGGCATAAACTTTACCGTTGATAAAGTTATATTTAATGGGTTGCTTCTCTTCCCATGCCAAGTACTCTTGAGCGGTCATCAAGGGGATGGTTGGATTGGCGATCATGTGAGTAATAGCGCTGTGCGCAAGGAATAGGAAATAGAAAAAGAACTGATAGGAATTATTTGACCAACGACTTTACTTAATCTAGCCAATCATTGAAAAGAATAAGTTATAATTATAAATTAACCTATTTTATTCAGGTTTAGGGTATTGCTTTGACAAGGATGCGATCGCTAGCCAACGCCCTTCGGGCTAATCGCAACTGCCCCCGTTGGTACTTTTCTGTAAACAAGCGAAGCATCCGCAGTTTTTGTACTTAAGAGTAATTATCTCTGATTATCTTCTATTTTCTTGACAATGAAATATCCCTGCTCTTAGAATCGCGAATGGCGCAGGAGTTCTTGAGCCGAATTCCAATTTTTTCCAAATTTCGATCGGGCAGGAAACCTGAGTATTCCTGAATTCCCCGGAACCAGAAGCCACAAGGAGACCCTATGGTTCAATCTTCTGAGTGCTCAATCCAAATTGGCCCGGCCTTAAGGGGATGGGAGACACGAGGGTCTCCATCATCTCGACTGTCCTGTCCCTTTAACATCAGGCCAAAATTCGGAAAATCATTAATTCAAACATCATGCTAAGTACACCATTCAACCGCTTCAAGCCAGCTGCTCTTCCCTTGAAGAAAGCACTCTCAAGACTAGCACTCGGTCTAGCGACCCTGCCCTTTGCTGTAGTGGCAGTATTTTGTGTCACAGCTCCCACGGCTTTAGCAGAAACGGTAGAACCATTGCATGGAATAAACATCACTGAAAAAGGTGTCACGATCGTAGTGACGAGCAACGGCTGCACGCAGAAAGAGGACTTCACAACCATATTGGCAAAATCCCAGCCTCCCATTGTTACCTTCATCCGCCTGAAACCGGATCTTTGTAAAGGTGTTTCCCGTCCCTACCCGATTACGTTCTCGCTGAAGGAAGTGGGTGCGGCTGAGTTCAAAGTGGCTAATCTGTTTGTACCTGGTCCCAGATTTTAGCGGCGGAAGTTCTGAAAACAGGACTCTAAGTCGAAAAAAATGTCACAAACTGCCTGGTGAGATCGTTTTAGTTATAGAGGGAAACACCTAACTTTGGGGTAGGCAAGTGTGGCGAACACGAGTTAAACAAGGTTTAACTTTTACCCTATGGTCTCAATTTAATAATTCCGCTCAAATTCCTCCCGATGGTGACGTTACGGTAGAGCGCGGGAGGAATTTTTTATATCGATCTCAGTTATAATAAATATTAAAAACCCTAAGTCATTTCCAATTGCCCATCTTTCTATGCCAGCCAAGGATATTTTTCACAACACCGTTCGGTTAGCCCTGGAAAAAGATGGCTGGCTGATAACTAAAGATCCTCTATACATCAAAGTTGGCGGATCGGAAATGTATATAGACTTAGCAGCCGAACAATTAATTGCAGCCCAGAAAGATAATCAAAGCATAGCGGTAGAAATCAAAAGTTTTTTACAAGAATCAGAAATGTCAGAGTTTCACGTCGCCCTTGGTCAATTCCTAAACTATCGATTAGCATTAAAGCAAACATTACCTAATTTTGTTTTATACTTAGCCGTTCCTACCGATACGTACAATACGTTTTTCCGTCGCCCCTTTATTCAGGATGCTCTTGAAGAGTATCAGCTAAAATTGCTAATTTTTGATCCTAAGACAGAGGAGATATCATCATGGAAACCTTAAACTATCATGAATTAGTCCAAAAAATCCTGAAAGCCCACGCTATCAACCTTAACGATGATGATACAGAAGTTCAAATGATTTTTGATAGTGAGCGCAATCATTATTTAGTTATGCTAGTGGGCTGGTATGACCAACGACGGGAATATGGAAGCTTAATTCATATTGATATAAAAGATAATAAAATTTGGATTCAGAGTGATGGCACTGAAGTGGGAGTAGCTAATGAATTAGTTGAAGCAGGAGTTCCCCGACAGGATATAGTTTTAGGGTTTAAGTCTCCCTTCAAAAGGCAATTTACTAGATATGCTCACCAGTAGCCTGTTACAAAAAAGCAGTTTAGTCGTAGGGTGGGCAAAAAGTAATAGACTTTTTCCATTAAGCTTATCGGCGATCGCTTTTTTACCACCCTACCATTATAGCTTCAATCCAATAGCCAACTAAACAAATCGCCCACAGTAATGCTTAACTCCCTAGCCAAGGATGGCACAGGAAGTTTCTCGGATGATTGATCAAACACTTCGATTTGCTGTTTTGGACGATAAACGAAAACGGTTTGCTCTTCTGGATCAATCAACCAGCCCATTGCCGTCCCATACGTTAAACAATGGAGAATATTCTTTGTCACCTTGGTTTGACTTTGGTCAGGTGAAAGAATCTCAATTGTCCAATCAGGCGCTGCCTGGAAAACATTGGCAATTTCGCCATTGTCATCACGAGGAATTCTCTGGTAAACAAACACAGATACATCCGGAACGGTTGAGCGTCCACCAAAAGTACACCGAAGTTCTGGAAAAGCACGAGCAATTCGTTCTTGCTTCACCACTAGATTAATAGCAGTAACCAATTCCCCTTGAATTGTGCTGTGTTTTCCCTGTGGCATTGGTTTCTGAATAATTTGGCCATCAATGTACTCACTAGCAGGTTTGGTTTCTGGTAGTTTTAGAAATGCTTCCAATGACACTAGTTTAGATTTTTTATCTGGATAGTTTTGAGTAATCATTGCTAATGGCAAAAAACTAGATGTAATTCCTATCTATAGTCTATTAAATTTTCAGTTACAACGTTTTTAATAACTATGATGTACACAGTATTCTTTCCCTATTCCCTATTTACTGCTCCCTGCTCCCTGCTCCCTGCTCTCTAAAAAATGTACCTGACCTAATTGACAAGCGCTATATCCTTAAGCAATTAACCAGGGTAACCAAATTGCTAAACTAAGCAAGCTCACAAATAAAACTGGCATGGTAAGCATGAAGGTTAAGCGAATATAATAAATCCAACTAATTTGGATTCCTCTAAAAGCCAATACATTCAACCAAAGTAGAGTTGATAGACTTCCTAAAGGAGTAATTTTTGCTCCTAAGTTGCACCCAATTAAATTACCGTATATCATCACTTCTTTTACAGCTGGATCAATATCCGTAATGTTTTCAATTGCATTAGCATTCAGCAGTAATGTTGGTAAATTGTTGAGTACACTGGCAATAAATGTGGCTAGGAAACCACTACCACTAGCGGCTAAGGTGAGTCCCCAATTAGAAAGAATTTCCAACCGCTGGCTCAACAGAGCAGTTATGCCCAGATTGTCCAAACCGATGCTGAATAAAAACAGGACTAGGATAAGTAAAATAATTCGCCATGGCAGTTGACCTGCTAGCTGTAAAATATAACTAAGTGTAATAGCACGACCGTTAAGGGAACGTGCTGCTAATGCCACCATCACTAAAGCTGCCATAGCAGCAATCCAGGCAATGGGTAAATTTAGCACTTTTGCCAACAAGTAGCCAATTAGGAGTAGTCCTAAAATAGGAAAACTCAATTTAAAAATTAAGGAATCTCGAATCGCACGATTAGGTGGTGGTAGACGGGCAAGGTTATAGGTCAGGGGGATTTCGGGTTCAAAATAGAACCAGAGAATGATGATACTAGTGGCTATTGTGGCAACGGTTACGGGCAACATCACCATCACATACCGCAACCAGGAAATCTGTAAATAATCAACATAAATCAGATTTACTGGATTACTCATCGGCAGTAGCAAGCTAGCGGCATCGGTAATAAAACCACTAGTAAATACAAATGCTAGAGTAGCTTTGGCACTAAAGCCAAGCAGCAGCAAAATTTCCATCACAGCAGCTGTCCAGACTATAGTCGTGGCCACGTTAGTAAACACATTGCTCAATAACATCCCGACTAGGATCACTAAGGAGAAAAGCAAATGGCCACGACCACATCCCCAATTAGCTATGTGAAGCGCTAACCACCGAAACCAACCTGCTTGACCTAAACTTAGGGCAATAATAATTAGAGAAATGAGGGTGAAAGTGGCGTTTCCAACTCTCGCCCAGACTATGGGAATATGGTGCAATAGCAAAGGGAACAGGGAGTAGGGAGTAGGGAGTAGGGAGTAGGGAACAAAAATTGTCACAATTCCTACACTGATCCCTATATAACTAATAACTAATAACTAATGACTAGTGATCCGATGCTAGGGATAAGTGATCATTTTATGGTACTATCAACAGTCAACGGTGAACGGTAAACGGTGAACTGTCAAGAAAAGCTAAAGCATTAGGTAAAATAAGCTATTAGGTCACAAATAGTGTTATATTCCTTAAGTTAAAGATTAAACCACTAGATATAGCGTGACCTCTGCCAGAGTCTTCCCCAAACCCATGAACCATATCCAGGAGTGGACAGCTAGTAGTGTTGATGAACAGCTGACTCGCCTCAATGTAAGGTCTCTCGAAGGCTCTAGCCCATTTGAGTATCTCTTCTATTCCGACTCCCTGCCCAGACGCAATGATGGTCGATTGCTAAACTCGATTCTGAAACGCTATCAACACCTCGAACAAGGGGGATGGTGGTGTTCTGGTATTGACTTGCTTACTGGTCAGGAAGATATTTGGGGCTGTTTCAAACCCAGCCAACCCCGTCAGAGTGGGGAAACCAGGAAGCTAATTAAATATGAACATCCCCCCAAAACTCCCACAGGCTTGTTTGCTCTGCGAGTACCTTTCCACCTGTGGCAACGGATTGCTGAACGCAATGATTTTACTATTCTCCCCACAGACCTTGACCACAATCAACCGGATCTAGGGTTTTGGCAGTGGCTAATCTCTCACCCCTCGATTCCCTTGTGTATTACTGAGGGCGCTAAGAAAGCTGGAGCTTTACTCACTGCTGGTTACGCTGCGATCGCATTACCAGGAATTAATGGTGGGTATCGAATCCGTAGGGATGCCCAGGGAAATCGGATTGGCAAGTCTGACTTGATTCCTCAACTACAGAAACTAGCGACTCCGGACCGACCGATTTACATAGTCTTTGACCAAGACTCGAAACCGAATACGATCAAAGCTGTCAATGCTGCGATTCGTAGAATGGGATATCTGCTCAATCAAGCAGGTTGCCCTGTGAAGGTAATAACTTGGGATGCCCAGCTAGGCAAAGGGGTAGATGATTTAATTGCTGATCAAGGTCAGAAGACCTTTGAGCAAGTTTACCAACGAGCACTCCCCCTGGATACTTGGAAAGCTAAATCCCTAACCCAGCTCACCTATGGAGCTAACCTTAAAGTAAATTGCCGCTATCTGCAAGAACTTCCGATTCCGGATACAGCCCAACTGATTGGCATTAAATCCCCTAAGGGTACTGGAAAAACCCAACTACTAGAAAAAATTGTCTCTCAAGCCCTAGCCCGAAAGCAATGGGTATTGGTGCTTGGTCATCGGGTGCGATTAGTAGAAGCATTGTGCCAACGCTTTGGCATCAAGTATATCACTGAGGTCAGGGATGACCAGAAGCAAGGGGTATTAGGTTATGGTTTATGTCTCGACTCCTTGCATGGTAATTCTCAGGCTCGCTTCAATGCCGCTAACTGGTCTGATGGCGTAGTGATTATCGATGAAGTCGAGCAAGTGCTCTGGCATGGATTGAACTCTAGCACCTGTCAGAGTAATCGGGTTGCTATTCTCAAATCCCTGAAAACCCTAATCCAGAATGTCTTGGGGGGGTCTGGTCAAGTTTATATTGCGGATGCAGACTTGAGTGATATATCGATAGATTACTTACTGACCTTGTCTGGCGTTGACCTGGAACCCTTCATCATTGAGAATGACTGGAAACCCAACATTGACGGGTCCTGGCAAATTCATAACTATACCGATAGCACACCAAAAAGACTAGTGCGAGAGCTAGAAGCACACATTGCTCAAGGAGGCAAACCCTTTGTGTGTCTTTCTGCTCAAAAACCAAAGAGCCAATGGGGTACTTGCACTCTAGAAGCTTACCTAAAAAAGCAATTTCCCCACCTCCGGATATTGCGTATTGATTCGGAATCCCTTGGTGAAACCAGTCATCCAGCCATGGGGTGTATCAATAACCTGAACGATGTTTTAGGGGAGTATGACATTGTATTAGCTAGTCCTGCTATTGAAACAGGAGTGAGTATTGATCTGCGGGGACATTTCACCTCTGTGTGGTGTATTGCCCAAGGGGTGCAAGGAGAAAATAGTGTCAGACAAACCTTAGGGCGAATCCGAGAAAATCTACCCCGGTTCATCTGGGTAGCCCCTTATGGCTTTAATCACGTCGGTAATGGCTCCACGTCTCTATCCTCACTGCTGGCATCTGGACAGCGTTTGACCCAAATGAATATTCGGTTGCTACAACAATCGGATTTCGATGCTGTGGATGATTTAGATACAGGCTTTCAAGCAGAATCCTTGATGTGCTGGGCTAAAATGGCTGTCCGATTCAATGCCGCCATGGTGAACTATCGGGAATCGGTGCTAGCAGGATTGCGTGCTGAAGGTCATCTGGTGATGGATGTTTCCCCAGCCAGTTCCACTAAAGCTGGGAAAAAGAAGTCTAAGGGTTCACCCCAAGCGGAAGAGTTGGGAGCACAGAATGCTCTGATGGCAGCGATTACTGCAGTTAGAGACCAAAACTATCAGGCTGAGTGTAATGCGATCGCATCTAGCCAAGACTTCAGTGATAGCCAATATCAAACGATTAGCAAACGCCTAGTCAAAACACCATCGGAGCGTCGCTCACTACGGAAGTACGATTTAAAGCAGCGTTATCGCATCCCAGTCACACCAGAACTGGTACTCAAAGATGACCAAGGCTGGTATCAGCAGCTACGGCTCCATTATTTTCTTACCATCGGTCGGCAACATCTAGCAGAACGGGATGCTAAGGTAGCGCGACTGTTAATTGAGCAAGGTCAAGGGAGTATATTTCTACCGGATTTCAATCGTGCTGTGCTAGGAGCCATGATTGGTACCATGAAGGTTTTGGGGATACCAATTCTATTAGAAAATCTGGAACGAGAACTCAAAAATACTGATCAGGACTTGCAGCAGATGGCTGCGATCGCATTAGCAAACCGTTGTGCTATCAAAACCATCACCGGGATAGGACTAGCTAAAAAAGCAACTCCGATTGTTATTATCAGGCGCTTCTTAGATAAAATCGGCTATGGCTTGCAGTGTATTCGTTATCAGAGCCAAGGAAAAAAGCGGTTCAGAGTTTATCAGCTAGTTAGTCCAGAAGATGGTCGCATGGAAGTGTTCCAGAGCTGGTTAGCTAGTGATGGTCAGAGGTTAGGTACTAGTGAAATTTGGCTGGATAATGATTTATCCCCTAGGTCGGGTAACACTCAGTCAGTGGATTCAGAAAACAGTAATTATGTTCAATTGTGTTTGAATGTTTAGTTTTAATTTTTAGTCTTGATGTTTAGCATTAGTTGGAGGGTTTGGGGAGGCTATAATCCCTGGGGGGGTGACATGCAAGCTGAAATCATTACTGGGTAATAATTTCAGCCCATAAGTTACAAAAATATATATGCTGTTTTGGGCGCGACCTTGGACGTATTTATAAGGGTTTGAGCTTCCAGAAAATCATTCGTAGGGTCAATTTGGGACTGTATCTTCCCTGAGATAATTGGCATCAAAGCCTCATATAGTAAGCTTTTCAGGGCTCATGTCACCCCCTCAGCTATAATCCCCCACCCTCTAACATTTTATTCAGGTAATATCAAGTTGCATTAAATAACCGTAATATATGAGAGATGCAAGACAATGGTCCAAACTGATGCCCAAGCGAATCAGCATAGAACCCCATCTGAGTATAGAAGAACATTAACAGCGCTATCGTCAAGGGAAAGATCCGATTGAATGCTCCCACTATCAAATCATCTGGTTGCTAGCCCTTGGCAGAACCAGTGAAGAAGTCGCGCAAAGTGACTGGATATAAACGAAGTTGGATTTATGAACTGGTGTGGGGCTACAACCGGATTGGACCGTTGACCTTGGGAGATGGTAGGCGTAGAAACCTGTTTTGCTCCACCTCTTTTAAGGGATCAGCAACAAGGGCAATTAGATCAAATTTTGTCAGGTCCAGCCCGGAAACGAAACCTTAGGATAGGGTCGCCTTTATGGTTAGTCGGCTATGCATAAAAGAGGTGCGCAATAGTCGGCGAATTTAATTCGCCGACTATTGCGCACCTTTGGTTAAAACTTTTTGATTAAGGCGACCCTATCCTTACGGTAACTTCAACCCCCGGATGGTGGGCTGTGGAACGGTCGCAAAGTTGCAGACTATCTCTGTGAATTATTGGTTCGAATTGTCTGACTTCAACTTGGATGGCGGATTCTCAAGCAAATGGATTAAAGGGCTAAAAGTACCTCGACCAACAATCACCAATTCATATCTCAACAACAACAGCAGTGGAAAAAAAAACTGGGCTGTGAAGTGGAGAAAGTGCAAAAAGAACACCCCTGGGCCGAGGTATCGGTATGGAGTCA
>NZ_JAAHFV010000119.1:0-16880 GCF_010672755.1 Moorena sp. SIO1F2 | reverse complement strand
TGACTGAGATCACCGAACAGGTCAAACAGGAGTCTAACTTCACCCTGCAAGCACCAGTCACGACCCGAGATGAAGTGGGTGTCTTAGCCACTTCTCTCAATCAGCTGATTCACGGTATGGCTGACTACACCCACGAACTCCAGCAAACGGAAATCCAGCTGATTCAAAACGAAAAAATGTCCAGTTTGGGTACTATGGTGGCTGGTATTGCCCATGAAATGAACAATCCGATCAACTTTATCTACGGCAATCTGTTCTTTGCCAGTGATTATATTGAGGATTTACTCTCTCTGGTGGAACTCTATCAGCAGTATTATCCCAACCCTGACCCAGAGATTCAAAATCAGCTAGAAGAGATTGATCTGGAATTTTTGGCCCAAGACTTGCCTAAAATCATCGCTTCCATGAAAGGGGGAGCTGAGCGCATTCGTGAAATTGTGCTTTCGATGAGGAATTTTTCCCGATTGGATGAAGCCAAGATCAAACCGGTTAACATCCATGAAGGAATTGACAATACCCTCGTTCTGCTCAGCAACCGTCTCAAGCCAGGGATTGAGGTGATCAAGCAGTATGGGGATTTACCTTTGGTGGATTGCTACCCAGCTCAACTGAATCAGGTATTTATGAGTATCTTGGAAAATGCCCTTGATGCTATAGAACACAAGAGTGTCGAATCTTGCCCATCCCCAGTCTTCACCATTCGGATTCAAACTGAGCTAGTTGACCAAAACTGGGTAGTTATCCGAATCGCTGACAATGGCCCTGGGATTGCCGCAGCAATTAAAGACCGGATCTTTGACCCATTTTTCACTACCAAAGACCCAGGTAAGGGAACTGGCTTGGGACTGGCCATTAGCTACCAAATTATTACCCACCATCGGGGGAAAATTGAGGTGGCTTCAGAACCAGCTCAGGGAGCCGAGTTTGTCATTAGTTTGCCAATATAGTTGTGCCTAGGTGCTGACAGAGTACTGTCACGAGTCAACTATATAAGTAATATTTTGTATCAAAGACTACAAACACCTGGTCAGAGCTTTGTTACTTTCATCCATTAGACTGATGACAGGTGTGAGTGAGAACAATGAATAAACAATTACGCTCGATGTTACTGATGAGTCCATTGATGTTGGTATCCCAATGGGCAGCATCTGAGGTTGCGATCGCACAAGAGGTTTCAGAAATCATTGATTCAGTAAACCGGTCGCAAATGCCTGCACAATCAAAGCAGGTGTCGGTTGATAAACTCATCAAACAGAGTAAACAAGAGTCAGCTTCCATGGGTCAAGTCACCAGTGTTTCCCAACTGCGTGATGTATCTCCTGGAGACTGGGCTTATGAAGCGCTACGGAGTTTAGTAGAGCGCTACGGTTGTATTGCAGGATACCCCAATCGCACGTTTCGTGGGAATCGGGCAACAACCCGGTATGAATTTGCCGCTGGTTTAAATGCTTGCTTGAACCAAATTGAGCGTTTAATTGCTGCGTCTACCGCTGATTTTATCACTCGTGAAGACTTAGAAACCCTGCAACGGCTGATTCAGGAGTTTGAATCAGAATTGGCTACTCTCGGTGCACGAGTCGATAACTTAGAAGGACGGGTGGCATTTTTAGAAGACCATCAGTTTTCTACCACCACCAAGCTAGAAGGGGAAGTGGTCTTCTCTATTGCCAACGCCTTTGGTGAAGACAGTGACAACCAAGTCGTGTTCCAAGACCGGGTACGTTTAGCGTTTGTCTCCAGTTTCACCGGTAAAGATGCGCTCTACACCCGTCTGGATGCCGGTAATGCAGCTACCTTTGATGGCACAGACCAAGGTGCCTTTACTTACAGCTTTGACAGCGGCAACGATCTGGGTATTGGTTGGCTAGCCTACTACTTCCCGATTGGGGATAATATTGATGTTTATCTGCCAGCTGCGTTTCCCCTTTGGCAAGATTTCGTCCCCACCATCAGCCCCTACCTGGATGACTTCACTGGTGCTAGTGGTGTTCTTTCCAGCTATGCTGAATCTAGCCCCATCTATAAAATTGGTTTAGGCGCAGGTGGTGGACTAGGCATCAACTTTAGCCTCGCCGATGCGGTAGTATTGAGTGCAGGTTACTTTGGTGGCAATTCCTTTGACCCCTCTGAAGGTCAGGGTTTATTCAATGGTGAGTTTTCTGCCTTAGGTCAGCTGACATTTTCCCCTAGCGACAGCTTCCAGTTAGCCTTCACCTACGTTCGTGCCTACTTCAATGACTTTGATGATGGCAACGCTATCTTTGATACAGGTGTCGGAACTGAAAACGCCAGGGCACCCTTTGGTGATGGAGCAGATGTCACTGCCAACACTAACTCCTACGGCGTAGAAGCCTCTTTTCGATTCTCTCCCAATTTAGTAATTAATGCCTATGGTGGCTACACCGATGCTGAACAAGCTTCTGGTGGCAATGGTGATGCTGAGATTTGGTACTACGGTCTAGGACTAGCATTACCAGACTTTGGCAAAGAAGGTAACTTACTTGGTATAATCGCTGGTTCTGAGCCTTATGTTGGTGGTGATGATGATACCGCCATTCATGTTGAAGGCTTCTACAAGTATCAGGTAAATGATAATATCTCGATTACTCCCGGATTAATCTGGATTGCTGCTCCCTTTGGAGACAGTGATAACGAGGATGTCGTGATTGGTGCTTTGAGAACTACATTCAAATTCTAAGACCTAATCCCAAGTCCGGTTAATTACTTATAATACGGTAGAGCTCATGGCTGTGACTTTAAAATTGAAAATTGACAATTAAAAATTGAAAATTGTTAACTTTAAAGTCACGAAAAGCCAAAAATTATAAGAACTTAACCGGGCTCGGGATCAGCACATTATTGAGAGGTTTTAAGATTTTTTTCAGTTTGTTTAAGGTTGTTTAAGCCGCTTCAGCTAGCTAAAGATTTTCGCTATTGTGTGGATGAAATCGATTACTACTCCAGTCCCCCAGATATGTGGATAGCATTGCTGACGCTAGTAATGATTTAGAAATTGCTGTCAAAGCTTTATCTTATCGAATTATTTATTATTAATTTGCTTCAATTATTGTGACTAATAAGGGAGTGAGCGCTCACTGTCTAAGAAATTGCGATCGCTTCAAAGTCCTCTATGCAGAATCTTGGTCATTTGTCAATCAATACCGGGTATTAAGCTTTTTTAAGATTTTTGTTGTTGCTGTTTAAGCTGCTTACCCTTGGTTCTACTATAAATGAATCACTTAAATCCAGATATCCTTTTCACCCTAATCCCCACCAAGCCGACTTGGCTGGTGTAGCCATCCCTGATCATGCTTAGGGGAAAAGGATAAGTTCGTAGCAACATGATCACAATAAAAAAACCGAGCCAGCAATTAATGTTGGATCAACTTAACAAAAGTCAACGAATTACCGATATCAATTCTGACATAACTTCCCAATCGAAAAGCTGGAAACAGCTCAGCTGGTTAGATCATAAGCTAACCCAGACTAACCTGGTCTGGCGGTTGTGGGTTATTTTGATGATAGTAGTTACTCATCGCTTAAGCAATCCTAGACAATTCCAATCCTAAGGCTGAACAACTTTTCGGAAGCTTCTAGCCTAGACCACTGATTTAAAAAAATATCAATTTTAGTCCTGGCGAGTTGTTACCTTTCCAGGATTGGCTGGTAACTCTATAACTATAGCTCCAGTCGATTTGTTAGTTAACCGGTGCTCATGCTCTAACCAACATAATTTTATTAATGTGAACTATACAGCAGTTTAGTGGCACAATGATGGCTATATATCAAGACCGGGAAGCCTTTATCCCTTACCGTCGAACCGATCTAATCGAACTTTGTCTTCAAGATGGGAAACTTGACCCTAACAACGCCCAGAAGTTTCGGGATTTCTGCGAAATTCTGTCAGCCTATTATCATTTTAAGTTCCATCAAACCCTAGAGAATTTAAAAGATAACTTTGCTCCTTTTAATCCTGATGCTGATACCAAGTCGATCAAGGAATTGACTCCAAATCAGAAGAGTCAGATGGAAACTAAATTGATATCGACATTAACAACTCTCCTGAAAAGTGCCAATTACTTTCCCTTACCGAAAAATCTCCTACAACAGGCTGTGTCAGAACACTCCTTGATTGAACTAAAGACTGATATAGATTTTGATGACTTTGAGGACATGGTTTGCTATGGTAGAGGAGATAAATCTAAAATTTATTTTTTGAAAAAACTTTTAAAGCCAAGTGAACAAAAAATTGAAATCTATGAACGAGTAGTTTTATTGATTAAATTTAAAGATAAAAATTATTTTGAATCAAAAAAATCAAAAAAACTCAAAACTCAAAACTTTGTACCCGGTAAAATGTATGTTTATCTCTATGGCAATATTCCCAAATTTGATCTAGAATTCTTATTTCCAAATGTTAAAATAGGAATGACCTGGAAAGACCGCCTATTATTTGGTTTACCTGCCATTGGAGCTGCCATTCCTCTTTTGGTCAAAGTTCTTCCCCAACTTATCTTTATCTTGGGGATAATTTTGTTCGCTATGGGAGTGGAAAGCTTCAGAATTGACCAGGAAAAATCCCATGATATTATGGCTGTACTGCTCACTACTTTATCTGTGGTGATCGCCTTCGGGGGATTTGCCTTTAAGCAGTACACAAGTTATCAAAATAAGCAGATTAAATTTCAAAAAATTGTTACCGAGACCCTTTTCTTCAAAAATTTATTAATGCTGGTGTGTTTAAGTCTTTGATTGATGACGCTGAAGAGGAAGAATGTAAGGAAATTATTCTGGTTTATTATCACTTATTAACTAGTAAAAAGCTGCTTAACCCTAAAGAGTTGGATGACCAAATTGAAGCATGGATGGATGATAATTTTGACACCAAAATTGACTTTGATATCAATAATTGCCTGCGTAACCTGGAAGAGATACAGGGCAAAATTCTAAAGGATAACCTAGAACAAGGGACTAGATGTCCAATCCCTCTGCTGACCTATGATCACCAAGGTCGTTGTCAAGTGTTACCTCTACAGGAGGCTAAAACCTTGATCGATTATGTTTGGGATAATGCATTTGGTTAACCATTTTTAGTCTCCTCTAAAATTCATGGTTCATGGTTCATGACAACTGTACTAATGAACACTAATGAACCATGGATAATGAACCATGGATAATTATCCAGCCCACAACCCCCATAAAAATCCGTTTGGAACACTGACCGATGGTCTAGCTCAAGACATAGACAAGTTTCACGTCTGAGGGTGACAAATTGACAGGCTGTTGAGAGTCTGGTGGTGTCAGGTTTGCAATTAGGTGAAGCAATAAAGTGAGTATGGCGGCTTGAATTAGTCTTTTGAACATGGGTCTTCTCCTGAATCGCGATGGGCTGGCAGTGATTTTTCTCTGTTGAATATCTACTGAATATCTACACATGCCCAATCTACGAGTCCGGTAAAAAACTTACCAGGTATAAAATTTAGGTAAAATTATGGAAAAGGTTAAGGAATTAAGTTTTATCACTCTCCTAGCTGTCTTTCCAATTCTTGCCGCAGACGGAAAACAATAGTGTCTGGCTCCACCCGGTCTAGAATTTCTTTAATGACAGTACTTGCTCCTAGTGGTCCGAAAGAGCAACCTTGTTCGAGATAAACCTGTGCCGCTTGACCAACAGCATAAGCCCCATAACCCGCAATTCCAGCTTGGGTAATTGCTGCCCCAGCAAAGGCACCCAAGCCACTCGGACCGATAACCACTGATGCACTCTTACCTACACCAAAAAGCACACTGGTACCCAGTTCACCTAGCAGTAACCCTCCAGAACTGATCAAAATCTTTTGCCATAGCTTACCTGCTTCATAGCTAGTCATGGGTAGACCATACAGCCGCGCTAGAGAACGAATCATCACCAAGTCAGTCACAGTACCCCCTAACACATCTAAAATTCCAATCGGATTCAGGGCGACTGCTAGTGCTTTGTACTTGGCAAACTGCCAGATTAAGTCTTCTGCTTCAGTTTTGTGTAACTCAATGGCTTTTTTGGCAATAGTATTCTGAGCATTGCGGGCTTGAAATAGAGCGTTGAGGGCTAAAAGCGATCGCCCTTCTCGGTTAAGTAGACTGAAAATTTTCTGTTTAAGCTGATCTACATTCGGAGGTGGAGTTTCCCATTCATAAGTCACTCTACCATCAGGCCACTCTACCCGTACTTCCATAGAAGCTGGTTCTGCTGCCACTAGCACAATCTCATCCGCTGACAACATCTTTTGTAAACGCCGATCCTTGGGACTACCGGTACCGAGTTGTTGCAACTGTTGATAAATTGCCTCCCGGTCTTGTTCTGGATAGAGGTCAATTTTGTTAAATACCAAGATTAGAGGCTTTTGGCTTTGCCGCAGTTCACAAAGAGCTTGATATTCAGTGCGAGTGATATCACCAGCCACCACAAATAAAATTAAATCCGCTTGGGATACCACCTCCCGCGCCATCTGCGCCTTTACTTCCCCATGGATTTCGTCCAATCCTGGAGTATCAATCAACTCCAAGAGGACTTCACTGTCGGACCTAGGTGTCCAGCGTACCGACTTGGGCCATTGAGTGACACCGTGAATCGGACCAGTTTTAAGAATTTTTTGTCCCAGCAAAGCATTAATTACCGCTGACTTACCACGACTAACCAAACCAAAAGCGGCAATGCGAATCAATCCTTGGTCAAGTTTGTCTAAGCTAGACTGCAAAACCTCTAATTCAGTTTGCAGCAAGGCTTGCATTTCCACATCAGCAGGATTCCCCTGGGAACGATGAAAATTGCTGTACCAGGACAAGGTTTGCTGTAAACTGGCACGAGTGCGGTTGAAGAGACTTTTCTGCTGGTTGTTGGTGCCATAGGATGTCTGATTACCAGCAGCTGGTTTAGATTGGGAAGATCGAGGATAACTCAAGGTTAAATAGGGCAAGACGAGTTACAGTTACTATTTTTACCTAACCGTTGATGAGAAAATACCTATTATCCGATACCAATTACCTGATACCAAGTTGCAGTCAAAGAATAAACAAAAAGGAATTGGGAAGAGCGGAAATTTCCCCCAAGTCCTCCTGACCCCATAGGTAAATTAAACATCAGAAACGCAACTTGCTATAAGCCTGTAGACTAATGTGGGATTGGCGCAGGCTGATTGATGGAGGTAAATATGAGTGATCTGAATAAATCTAAACAACAGCTGATTCAGGAAGTGAAAGCACTGCGCCGACAAGTTGATCAACTTAAAGCTACACGAATCGTCTTCAGTGCTCAACATCAGCTATTTAAAACCTATGCCACCATGATGCAAACCGCCTCTGGCTCCCTGATGCTGAGAGCTTTGTTACAAGATATACTCCACGTTGCTGGTCGGCTCACTAAGGCAGAGGATAGTAGCCTGTTTTTACTCAATGCTGATGGTGTTGTCACTGAGAGTATTCTAGCTCGCGGTGCAACCCTACCACGATATAAAAAGCAGATCATTGGTCAGGTTCTAGACCAAGGTTTAGCTGGTTGGGTTAGCCGCCATCGCCAAGTTGGGGTGATCACGGACACTATGGATGATCAGCGCTGGCTTACCTTACCTGATCAGCCCTATCAAGTACGCTCAGTATTAGCTGTACCTATTCTCAGGGGCAAGAGGTTATTAGGCATTATCACCCTAATGCATTCCCAGCCGGGACACTTTGGTGCTAAATCTGCCCGTTTAATGGAAATGACTGCTGAGTCCATGGCTTTGATCGTAGAGAATGCTCAACTCCACAGTCAACAACAACAGCTAGGACAACAGTCTCCTCAGAACTATCAAGTTTTATCCCCACCCAATCAGCTCACTGATAGTTCAGATAATTTTTCTTCCCTGGGAATTTACATAATTTATAGTAAAGGGAATTTTCTCTATGTTAATCCCAAAATGGCAGAAATTTTTGGCTATTCCTTTGGTGAACTGATTTCTCGGCAATCTTTACTACAAGTGGTGGCAGAAGACAAGCGTAAATTTGTGGATGAGCGAATAACTCATTGTCTTCAGGGTCAGGGTAAAAATCTCTACTTTACCTTTCCTGGTCAGTGTAAAGATGGCAGCAAGATTGACGTAGAAATTTATGGATCCCGAACTAAATTATACGGTAAGTTAGTTATCATTGGAGCTTTGCGAATACTTAATAATTTAAGGGGTTAGGCTCTATTTTATCAGCTATAGTGTGTTGGATAGACTGATACTATTGCCGTGATTTATAATCACCGCCAGGTTTTAAAAATTAGGTTCTTCAGTACCTGCTATGCGCTCATTTCAAGTTAAAAAACTCATAAAGCTTACTATACAAGGGTTTTGATGCTATTTAATTAACAAAATTTTCTAAATACTGTCTCTTTCCACTGCTCCCTGCTCCCTGCTCCCTGCTCCCTTTGCCAAAGTGTTAATTTAGCATAACAAGTACGGAAGAGCCAAAAATTATTGATAGTGTGTCTAATTCTTCGATAGTTTACGGCTGATTCGCTTAATATTTCTGGAACGGCTAGCAATGGTTGCTGTACCTTTACCGATTTGTACAAATACTTTACCAGAGAAAAGATTACTGAGGGCTGGGCGTTGGTAAACTACAAACTCATCTAGCTTTGATGTTTCCTCAAACCCCATCTCGGTCAGAGCATCCTGGAGAGCAGCGCTAAAAACTTTCTTACTCTTGAATTCTAGGGATACTGTAACGGTTCGATTGAAGTAGGTACCTAATAAACCACCGATTAAGCCAAAAATTACACCGACACTATAGGGCATCCCTGTCACCAGACTTAGCCTCAAAACTTGCGATGAAAAGACAGTGGTAATTAGGGTTGTGCAGGTGAAGTAGTACAAAAATGTTATTAATAAACCAGGACCAAGCTGCATAGAAATTTCCTTTGATATTATAACTATACATTTGCCATCAGTTTAAGACATTTTGAATCTGTTTCAACTGTTTTTTCCTTTAGCGATCGCGCTCTGCTGCCCATCTCGATCTTCCCAGAGAGGTAAATCTCAGTCTCTATCCAGGGATGGATGATAAAATTCTTGGGGTAGTAGTAGGAGTAACATACCTTCGTCTAGCTGATCAAATGCTTCACAGGGGTTGATCAGGTTAGCGTTCGCGTAGCGTGGCCATAGGCCAATCGCTTTTAGCGGAAGCTTTGCTTCATCGCGTGTAGAAGGGAAATCCACCAGGGAGGTACTGCCCCTCCTACCACTGCGTTATCAGCACAGTGCCTCGCTTTTCGGCTTCTGGTGGTTAGAGGAAGATGGAGGACTCGAACCCCTACAACATCGCTGCCATACCACGGTTTTCAAGACCGATTGCCGTCCACTCGGCGGCATCTTCCTTAAGGTGCGCTTTCCGTGATGGCGAACGCGCCCCGCGTGACCTACGGTCAAGGGATTGCTCGCCATCACGGGTCGCACCTAAGGGTGTCTGACGGGACTTGAACCCGTTATGACTGGTTCCACAAACCAGCGCCGCGACCACTTTGGCTTCAGACACCACGTTGTTTAAAACAATACAAATTCCTAATTATTAGACTTCTTGCAGAAGTCGGGAACAGGGAACAGGGAATAGGGAACAGTGGACAAGAATTGACGCAAACAGTATCATAAAAATACTTTTGCAAGATTGTTCATAACATCAAAACTTTTTAGATCTCTTTCCTACTGCTCCCTGCTCCCTGCTCCCTGCTCCCTTTTTCTAGAAATCCTCTGTTTACAACTCAAATAAAAATGCTATCGTTAACATCAAGTTACTTGTCACGCAATATTGCCCTGACTGTCATTAAAATCTCTCCTAGCTTGTTTTTACCACTACCATCAGCACCACAACCCCAGTAATAATCTATGGGTGAATTCTCAACAATTACCTGATCACCTGTAGCAAGTAGTAACTGGCGAAGATCACCATGGGTTTCAAATTTTTGTAACACTCCTCGCTGCATAATCTCATCTTTGACTTTTTCCCAATCATCACGAAGAGGATGAGAGCGATTGCGTCCCATTTTTGCTGCTTCCTTTGGTGTTTTTGCCTCACGGATTTTGTCATACCAAGAGGAATCAGTGGTCACAAATTTTTGGGCTTGGAAGAAATGCTCACTAGTAGCCCACCACAATTCATCTAGCTCAAAGCCATGTCGGGAGAAGTTGGAAAAACAACCATAGGGTTTTTGGCGAGTACCGTAAAAATAAATTGTCATAATTGTTGCTGAATAATGAGAATGCTGACCACTCAGCCAGGTGGAAACCTCAAGGTTTTATGGAACCTACAACCATAGTCCCTGGATTTGATCGATGGTTGACTTTTATGGTTTGAAGGTTGATCAGCTAAGGTTTGATGATTGAGGTTTAAGGGTTAACCGTTAACCTTTGACCTTTAAATTTAGAAAGAAAAAACCATAAATTGATAAATTTTCGAGTGACCAGCACCTATCACTATTTTAATCGGGAATTTCGATCATTGTCCTGGCATTGCTAATAGAGAGTACTCGATCAACTGTTGACTTGAACTGTTCAATAAAGTTCTGTCGTCTTTCAAGTTCTTCAGCCAGGTTAGTGGGATCGAGTAGTTCAACCCCTTCTTTAGCTAGAAAGCTATCTGCCAAGGATTGATACTTCTGTGAACCAACCGATGCATTCTGTCCTAGCACTTCCAGAGCTAGTTTATCAAGTCTTTCTTTGACTCGTGCTTGTGCCATCTTATAGTGATTCAGGGTTTTAGTATATGCTGACTGCATAGTACCGATAACTGCTTCATAATACATGATAAACATCTTCATCTCAATCGCTTCTGCAACAGTCATTTCTTGGTCAGCAATCGTAACCATTGTAGACGCATTGGATAAGACAATTACTCTCTTGAACGTCCGTCGTCTGGCAATCAGGGCATCCACTTTTTGCAAAGCTGCTTTAGCTTTTATCTCATAATCTTCTCGTGATTTGAAGCCTGTTGGCACTTGACCGACTTCAACCACAGAAATTAAGGTGTTGTTGTCCAAAGCTGCTCTGGCTGAGTCAATGCGCTTTTCGAGCAAGGTTAACTCGGCTAGAGCATCTGTGACAGTCATAGTTGTCATTTTACCCTCCTTATCTATTCATTTGTATCTCCTAGCTAATCACTTGTAAACCCTGCTGTTAGTTAACTTATAAAGTAGTTTTATTTTATAGGTAAACATAGTATTGATATAAAAAGGGAACAGGGAACAGGGAACAGGGAACAGGGAACAGTAGTAAAGAGCTCTTTTTTTTAAATTATGAACAATCTTGCTAATTGTTCAGGTTCTATTGATAACTATTAAAATCAGGTAAATCGTTACTTTTTATTGGTTGTTTGTTACTTGAAAAATTTAAATTTACGAACTCCTTTAAATGATAAGTATTCAAGCAGAGATGATAAGCTGATGTGCATTTAAATTGGTTATTCCCCGTTCCCTATTCCCTGTTCCCTGTTCCCTTTGAACAATTTAGGTATCCCAATCTAAATGCTGAACAGCTTATGACATCATGCCTGCAAATTGGTGGCAGGGGTGAGAATTGCACTCACTGATTTCCAGGGTATGAACCTGGCGAGCCTACTCTTGCTCCATCCCTGCGATACCCCTGACTGGATTTGAACCAGCAACACCTAGGTTCTAAGCCTAGAGCCTCTGCCAATTGGGCTACAGGGGTTTGGATCCGAGGGGCAGAATTTGCGCTTATGACCAATTGACTGTTGGTCAACTGGACTAAACCAAACTGCGCCACATCTGGATAATTGGTACTCCCGACAGGATTTGAACAAAAATGAGCGACGCATTCCCCCACCACGAGAACGCAGGTGGGGTTCAAGGAGCGGCAAATTGTGATATAATTTATCTATCTTGAGCGGTACGGCAAAGGGCAGAACAAGATTCTGAGCAACCGGTCGGCACGACCTCTTAACGAAAGGAAAATCAAGCCTGTAAATCCTTTGTAGTCGGTTTATACACGTCAGACTCTAGGTAAAAGTTTATAATACAAGCCCCATAGCGGAAACGACTTGGGGGAATAGTCCAGCAAAAGTCCTGGCTATTCGGCGAGAATGCCGCCTGTCGCGAGGGATAAGTGCCCTTGTAATCAAGACGGATACCCACACCACGAGAACGCAGGTGTGAGAAGCATTCATCCTGTGACATCTTGCTCCCAAAGCAAGCGCGCTACCAAACTGCGCCACACCCCGTTAGTACTCCTGGTGGGAGTCGAACCCACAACTGACCGTTTTTAAAACGGTCGCCTCTGCCAATTGGGCTACAGGAGCATAATTTGATACCAAGTTGCTATCAAAAGTCATTTGGGTTGAAGGTTGTTTGGTTAAAGGTTGAAGGTTGAAGGTTGTTTGGTTGAAGGTTGTTTGGTTGAAGGTTGAAGCTTACAACTGGTTAACCTTCAACCCCTTAACCTTCAACCCCTTAACCTTCAACAATAGAATGCCGGAGTTGGACTCGAACCAACCTCTCCGTAATTCAAAGTCACGGCGACTTACCAATAGTCCATCCGGCATTGAGTACTTGCAATAGCAAGTGATAGCCCTCTAAGGTTGACATCGAACCGACGACCTCTCGCTTTTCAGGCGAGCGCTCTACCCAACTGAGCTACCGCTTAACCTTCAACAATAGAATGCCGGAGTTGGACTCGAACCAACCTCTCCGTGATTCAGAGTCACGGCGACTTGCCAATCGTCCATCCGGCATTGAGCACTTGCAATAGCAAGTGACAGTCCCCCAAGGTCGGCATCGAACCGACGACCTCTCGCTTTTCAGGCGAGCGCTCTACCCAACTGAGCTACCGGGGGATACAAAGGAGAAAGATGAAACCCCTCCTGACTGCCCTGGCAGGGAGCGAACCCGCGACCATCGAGTTAACAGCTCGCTGCTCTTCCAACTGAGCTACAGGGCATTCATCGTGCCGACGGGGATCGAACCCGCAATCACCTGCTTGAAAGGCACGCGGCTTAACCAAATTTGCCTACGGCACGGGAGCGCGGAGACTGAGATTTGAACTCAGATCAACGGTTTTGGAGACCGTTATGTTCCCAGTTACACCATCTCCGTATGTGGTCGCAGCGGCGGGACTCGAACCCGCACTCTCCTGGTTATGAGCCAGGTGCTCTACCGTTGAGCTACGCTGCTAGGTCACTGATTGGAGTCACTGATTGGAGCAGGATTTGCACCTGCAACCGATAAAAGCGACTGCAAACAGCGAGGCTGACGGGAATCGAACCCGCGACTTCCTGTTCGACAGACAGGCGCTCTGACCATCTGAGCTACAGCCCCAGGACTTGAACAGTTTATCCGTTCGACTTTAGATAAATCTCTGGGTTTACTCTGTGGGGAATCAACCCAAGGGTCCATCCCCACGTGATGAGCAAACACAGTTATATCCAAACATGAATCAAAAGGTATGTTACATATTTAGTTGTCAAGGTTCCGTGTAAGCTTTTGGATTCGAGCTTTTTGACTCTTTCCTCTGCGCTATGTTTTTATACTACAAAAATACTACAAGCGGTGTCAAGGGTTTGGGCAAACTTTTTTTGGAAATTTTTAGGAGTTATGTGGATAGCCCCAGAAAACAATATATGTAGTGTTTTTATATAAAACTAAACACTATATGTATATTTAGGGGGGGGTAAGTCCTAATTGCCAGAGGGGCAAGGGATGGTTTAACGGGCGTTGCGTCAGTCTTCGAATGAATAGGAGTAGAGTGGGCATCCTGCCCGCGCGAAAAGATATTGAAACTGGCAAGATGCCAGTTCCACGCCTGATGCCCATTCCACAGCAAGATGCCCATTCCACAGCAAGATGCCCATTCCACCTCACTCTTAAAATCATTCCATTATTAAGCAACGCCGTTTAACGGATGTAATGGATGACAGGATCGAGCAGATCTCGATCAGGAGAAACTTGTTAATAAGTTGTTCCTAGTCCCCCTTCCCCCTCTTCGGTCTCTTCTTCAATCCTCAAAGAGCGTGGGATGCCGATTAGGTATGATGTACAGACAGTGCAATAGAACAATGAGCAACAAGCAAGAATGCATTTAGATCCCCTAGTCCCTAATTCTTTGTTGAATCTTTTGCAACTGGCTAGTCCCGTACTACCAGTGGGTGCTTACGGCTATTCTGAGGGTTTGGAAACGTTAGTTGATATTGGTGTGATTCACAACCAGACTACTCTGCACCAGTGGCTAGAGCATCAACTGTGCTATGGAGCCATTCGATTAGAGGCTTATGTGATGGTTCGAGCTTACGAAAGTTACGGCAAAGGGGATTTAGAGGGTTTGGACTACTGGAATGCTTGGGTAAGTGCTGCTAAGGAAACTTCTGAATTGCGATCGCAAAGTTGGCAGATGGGTAACTCGTTGATGCGGTTACTGCTGGATTTGCACCCACCCAGTGAAACCATTGTCGAGACGACCGATGTAACCTCTGAACAAAATGTCATCTGTCTACAAGATGTAGCATCAGCTGTGGGTAAACCCTGTAATTATGCGATCGCGTTTGGGATTGGGGCTGCTCACTGGCAGATTGACATTACAGCTACAGTCTTAGGTTACTTACATAGCTGGGCATCTAATGTCATCGGTGCTGGGGTCAAATTGATTCCCCTTGGTCAAACCGTTGGTCAACAGCTACTGCTAGCACTCAACCATAGACTTACTCTGACAACCGAAGATGTTTTAACTTTGGCGGATGAAAAATTAAGTAGTTGTGGCTGGGGATTAGCCCTGGCAAGTATGGCTCACCAAACTCAGTACACACGATTATTTCGCAGTTAATTCTTTTGAAAATAAATAATCCTTTTTTTAAAGACTTAATAAAGTTAGCTAGATTTTGTTGCTGATGTTACTGAGAGATGCTAGATTTTCTAGTTAGCAAAGTATACTACGACAATTAGCGTATCTTAAGACTTATATCATAGTTATGATTAAGGCAGAATAAATAAAGTTAAGTTTAATTAATTTTATTTAAAAAACAACCTTAATGAAGCTAAAATTTATCAAGGTCAGCTACTAATTTACCTTCAGTTTGGCTAACAGAGTTTTGCTTATGGTTAGTGAAACTCGATAATGGTGCATCTCCACAACCCTGGCTTGACTTGTCTGCTAACATTACCAGTTTGGTGCATTTCTACAAAACCAGGACTTAGGCAAAACTGGGCGACAAACCATATAATTTGTTACAAATAGAGTTGCTGCGTAAGTTCTGAAAACTATACACAATATCAGGATTCACAATATAATTCACAATATTACCTATTAGGTTTCTAGGGTTATAGGTATTAATTAAAACAGTAAATATTGACAACCTCGGTGCTAATATAGGTGCTATAAAACTAGGGATATGACTTGTTAAAGATTCATTTTTAATTGTTAGTTAATAGTTAATAATTTTGCTATATATCAATAGAGACACCAATGACTACTCACAAAGTATTGACCACCGACAAACTGGCACAACAGATTCAAGCTTGCGCAAAGGCGCAATTGACTGGTCGGTTGGAGATTGAAGATCCCCAAGGTCAGCAGTGGACTCTTTTTTTCCACTTCGGTCGTTTGAGTGGCGGTGCTAGTAAAATGCATCCCATTCGTCGTTGGTGTCGGCAGTTGTCTGTACACTGCCCAGAACTATCAGCTGATCCTTTGTGTCAGGGGTCACCGGCTCAGCCGGTGTATTGGGATTACAAATCTCTAGCAGAACTAGTCAGAGAGGGGAAAGTACCGCTCAGACAGATGAGGTCAGTTGTTGCTGGCAACTGTACGGAAATACTCTTCGATATCATCCAACGGCAGGAACAACTCCGCTGTGGTTCATCAGAGCAACTAACTTACAGGCAGATTCCTCAAGACACTATTGATTCAACATCTGATTCAACCTTTGATTCAACCTTTGATTCAAGGTTGGTAGTAATTCGAGCTTCACAGATTTGGCAACAGGCAATGCTTGCTTGGGAGCCTTGGCAAGAGGCTGGTTTGGTAGATATTTCCCCTTCTTTGGCTCCGGTGATCTGGGATGCTGACAAATTGCGACAGCAGACCTCATTACTGGCCTACCACAACCTAACTACCTTAGTGGATGGCGATCGCACTTTGAGGGATTTAGCTTTGACGTTGAAACAGAATCTTTTGGCTCTGGCCCAATCAATCATGCCCTACATCCGAGTACAGGTGATGGGTCTGATCGAGGTTGGGGACTGGCGCTGTGATACTCACTTTACTAAAGCCACTAACCCAATGCCAGAAAATGCTCGAAGGTTTGGAGGACCAGTTCAGACATTACCAGCTAGTCCCTTGGTAGTTTATATCGAAGACAGCCACATCGATCGGCTGACCATGAGTCAAATTCTTGCCAATGCTGGTTATCGATTTATCAATGTTCAAGACCCTATCAAAGCCTTGCCGACCTTGCTAAAGCATAAACCACAGCTGATCTTCTTGGATTTGGTGATGCCAGTTTTAAACGGGTATGAAGTCTGTGCACAAATTCGTCGGGTTTCGGTGTTTCAAGACACGCCAGTGATTATGGTCACCAGTAATGACGGAATTGTAGACCGAGTGCGGGCCAAGATGGTCGGTTCTACAGACTTTTTAGCAAAGCCTATTACTCGGTCAAAGGTATTGACAATTCTCCAGAGGCATCTCGGGGTTAGTCGTAATATCCTGTCCAGTTGACTACTTACTTTAATACTTTAGTAAAGGGAACAGGGAGTAGGGAGTAGGTAACTTTCTATAAAAACTTATCACAATTAATTTACTATACCTACTATACCTATTCAATTAATTGAATTATTGTTATTTTAATTTATAAGCTTAAAAATAAAATAACAATAATTCAAA
>NZ_JAAHFV010000118.1:0-16979 GCF_010672755.1 Moorena sp. SIO1F2 | reverse complement strand
TAGGGTGGGCAAAAACAGTTTGCTTATGGGTGAGTATTCTAGATTATACTACTTTGCCCACCCTACTTTAATTGGTCTGATAGCTGATAGCTGATAGCTGATAGCTGAATGCTTACGTATTTTGACTAATGACTGATAACTAATGAGTAATCACTAAACTAATGACTAATGCCATAGGCTTGATAGCACTAGGTATTAGGCGCGCTAGACATTAAGTACTAACACCATTAACCCAAAACCTAACAGCTAACATCTAACACCATTAACCAAAAAAAATCCCATCAACCAAAAGAGTATGTCTTTGGATACCAGTAATGACTACACAAAACCAGAAGAATCTGACCTTGGTGATTCTTCCTTATCCTTGGTGATTCCCACCTATAACGAGAGTAGAAACATCGGGGAGCTAATTAGAATCCTGAGCAATTTGCTCGATGAAGCAATACCAAACCAATACGAACTGATTGTAGTAGATGACGATAGTCCCGATCGTACCTGGGAAATCGCCCAGGCTCTGATGTCGGACTATCCACAGTTACAGGTAATTCGCCGTCAGCATGAAAGGGGGTTATCTACAGCAGTTATTCACGGCTGGAAAGCAGGTACTGGAAAAATTTTGGGGGTAATTGATGGGGATTTACAGCATCCACCAGAGATATTATTAAAACTTTTGCTAGCAATGGAGGATGGAGCCGATATAGCCATTGCCAGTCGTCATGTAGACGATGGAGGTGTTAGTGATTGGAGTGTAGTCAGGCGTTTCTTATCCAGAGGTGCTCAACTTTTAGGATTATCGATTTTACCAGAGGTTATCGGTCGTGTCTCTGACCCGATGAGCGGTTATTTTATGGTACGCCGTAGTGCCATTCATGAAAAAGACCTCAATCCTCTAGGGTACAAGATTCTAATTGAAGTGCTAGCTAGGGGAAAAATTGGCCGGATTGCAGAAGTTGGCTATGTATTTCAAGAGAGACTCTCAGGAGAGAGCAAAGTTACCTGGAAACAGTATGTAGACTATATTAGACACTTACTCCGGTTAAGGTTTTCTCTCGGAACCATTGGTCAACTTAGAAAACACATTCCCTTCCCTTTAAAGCGGTTTATTCGTTTTGGCTTAGTGGGATTCAGTGGCGTATTTGTGGATATGACTGTGCTTTACTTACTCCATGACCCTGCTACTTTGGGTTGGGGACTCACCCGCAGTAAAATTATTGCTGCTGAAGCGGCCATTATGAATAACTTTATTTGGAATGATGCCTGGACATTTAGGGATATAGCCAGTCAGCAGTGGGGATGGGGTAAGCGCTTGAAACGGTTTTTGAAGTTCAATCTTGTCTGTTTGATCGGTTTGTGCCTGAATGTGCTGTTGTTGAATCTGTTGTTTAATCTCCTGGAAATTAACTATCTGATTGCAAATGCTATTGCGATCGCAGCAGTTACTTTCTGGAATTTCTGGATTAATCTAAAGCTCAACTGGCGAGTGACCCAAAAATAACGACGTTGCTGAATCTACGAATGAATAGTAGAGTGGGCATCCTGATGAATAGCAGTAGAGTGGGCATCCTGCCCGCCCGAAAACTGTAACAGGCAAGATGCCTGTTCCACGCCTGATGCCCATGCCACCTCACTCTTAAAATAATTCCATTATTCAGCAACTCCAAATTGAATGTACTACATAACAATCAATATCATCTATGGTAAACCTCTATGGTAAACAAATTGCATAAAACTAGTAGATTTACATCAACTTGGTTAGGGGTTTTAATTGTTATCCTGTTGATGCTAGGGATAGTGTTTAGATTCGTCAATCTTGACCAAAAAATATACTGGATTGATGAAACATTTACCTCCCTAAGGATTTCTGGTTATCGATTGTCAGAGATGATCCCAGAAATTTCCAAGGGGGATGCGATCGCTATTAAAGACTTACATAAGTATCAGCAGACAAATCCGGAAAAAAATCTGATTGGTACGATTAAGGGATTAGCGTTTGAAGAACCTCAACATCCCCCATTATATTACGTAATGGCGCGATTTTGGGCGCAGTTATTTGGGAATTCAGTAGCAGTGAGGAGAAGTTTTTCAGCTCTGATCAGCTTGCTGATGTTTCCTGCTATCTATTGGTTATGTCAAGAATTATTCGAGTCGTCCTTGGTGGGATGGGTAGCTATGGCCTTAGTTGCCGTTTCTCCCTTTCAGGTATTGTATGCCCAAGCAGCAAGACAGTATGGCTTATGGAGCGTAACGATTTTGCTATCAAGTGCAGCACTGTTACGGGCAATACGCTTAACTAAACCAAGAAACACCACCAGTAAGATTAAAGACATCCTACACTTTATCTCTACCTGGGGAATTTACGCCCTCACGTTAGTGACAGGATTTTATACCTTTTTATTTTCTATCTTAGTAGCCATCAGCCATGGCATCTATGTACTGGTAACAGAACGGTTCCGCTTCAGTAAAATTATTGTTTACTATGGGCTATCATCGTTAATGGCTTTGATGGTATTTGTCCCTTGGTTACTGGTTTCTAACAGTAACCTTTCTAAGGTATCCAGCAAAACCAAATGGGCACTCAAAGAAGTTCCTTTATCATCATTAGCCCAAACCTGGCTGATTAATATTAATCGGAGTTTCTTTGATCTCAACCAAGGCTTAAATTTACCCAGCGTACTGGTCTCTGTAATAATCTTAATCCTAGTCGGCTATGCCATTTACTTTCTCTGTCGTCATAGTCCCAAACGAGTTAGTCTATTCATCTTGACATTAATTGGAGTTACCGCCTTAGCCCTAGTGCTACCGGATCTAATTTCCGGAGGCAAGCGTTCTAGTGTAACTCGCTATCTAATTCCCTGTTATCTTGGTATTCAGCTAGCAGTTGCTTACCTATTTACTAACAAAATAACTAACAAAGTAACTAGCATTTTTCAGGGAGTATGGCAACAGAAGCTATGGCGACTCGGAATGATTTTGCTACTGTCTGGTGGAATTCTATCCTGTGTGATCAGTTCTCAAGCGGAATTTTGGTGGAACAAGTATACTAGTGCTAACCATACCCAGGTAGCAGCAATTATTAACCAGGCTGACGAACCGCTATTGCTGACAAAAAGTATGGAAGTGATATCGCTATCTTATCTTCTTGACCCCAAAGTTAAGTTTTCCTGGTTAAGCCAGAAATCCGTAAAGATGCCTAATGGCGAAAAAAGCAAACAGTTAATTATCCCCGAAAATACCGATGAATTCAGTGATGTATTTTTATATAATCTATCTAGGGAGTTGCGAGAAAAAATCGAAAAAAAATACAACTATAAATCAGAACTTATTGGCAAATGGAACCATAAACTTGAACCAACTTACGAAATTAAAACGTTTCTGTGGAAACTAGTAAAAGAATAAACCTAAGCATTCAGCTATCAGCCGTCAGCCGTCAGCCGTCAGCTTATTTTATTAAAAAGTACCGATTGCGCTACGCGCACGCTGCGGGAACAGTAGCCTGGCCACAGACCTTTGGCTGATAGCTGATAGCTGATAGCTGATAGCTGATAGCTGATAGCTGATAGCTGATAGCTGATAACTTATAGCTGATAACTTATAGCTGATAACTTATAGCTGATAACTTATAGCTGATAGCTGATAGCTGATAGCTGATAGCTGACGGCTTGTTTATAATAACCCTAGAATAACAGGAGCTTGATCATGGCAATGATTTGCCGTAAATACGGCTTACTCTACCTGATGGCACCGCGAACTGGTTGCACAGCAGTAGAAGATGTCCTGGAAAAAAAGCTAGAAGGCGAACTAGTCCCCGCCCAAGACATCCTAGACGCCAACGGAAAATTTTTGATGCACAGAAGACATCATTCTCTACGAGAGATGTTCAGACGCAATCTTTTGACAGAAAAAGAGGCAGCATCTTATCTAAAATTTAGTTGTATTCGCAACCCTTTTGACAGTTTAGCTTCCGACTATGTAAAAAGAGCCTCAAAATACCAACACTTCATCGCTGACTCCACGTCATGGGTTCACCGTCTACCGGGTTATATAGAAGACATGGAATTTTGCAAAACCCATTCATTTAATGATTGGATTGAGAAACACTATGGCTCTATTTACGGAAATGGACTGAAACGAACCGTTCAATCCCTGGTTCGGAATACTAATCGAAACCGAGTTAAACAGTTTGTAGGTCTTCCTGCTGAACCTTACACACTCTATGGAAACTATACCAAAGGTATGGATAGTGTAATGCGTTTTGAAACCCTTCAGGATGATTTTGACAGAGTCTTGGATAAAGCTGGAGTGCCCTTCAAAGTGCAAATACCAGTGATCAACAAAACTGAAGAAAGAAAGACAGACTATCGAGAGTACTATAATGAGCGGTCGCGAAAAATTGTCCACTACATTTTTGACGAAGAAATAAAGCGCTACGGTTACGAATTTTGAACAAGCTAGTAGCGCTTAGGCCATGAGCTGTTACCCTTGAGCTGATCTCTAACCGTTTTAAGGCGATTAAGTATAAATTACTATGCCATCTGCTACGCTCAAATATGCCTATTTCCCCGGCTGTGTTGCTCAAGGAGCCTGTGGAGAACTATACCAATCTACCTCAGCCTTAACCCAAGCGCTAGGAATTGAACTGATTGAGTTGAAAAAAGCTGCTTGTTGTGGTTCTGGAACCTTCAAAGAAGATTCCCAACTCCTAGAAGACACTGTTAACGCTCGCAACATCGCCCTAGCTGAGGAGCTGAATCTACCCCTGTTAACCCATTGCAGCACCTGTCAGGGAGTAATTGGTCATGTAGATGAACGTTTAAAGGAATTCCAACAGACCGATACCACTTATGTGCAAAAAGTGAATGGCTTGCTGAAAAAAGAAGGCTGTTCTCCTTACAAAGGCACTACGGAAGTCAAGCATTTACTGTGGGCATTGGTGGCAGATTACGGCATGGAAGCCCTAGCAGCACAGGTCAGTCGCAAGCTCACTGGACTCAAATGTGCTGCATTCTATGGTTGTTATTTGCTGCGAGCTCAGACATCCATCCCCTACGATGACCCAGTGCATCCAGAATCCATGGAAACTGTATTTCGCACCGTAGGAGCAACACCTGTATATTACCGAGGTCGTACTCAATGTTGTGGTTGGCCAATTTCTAGTTATGCCACAGAACAATCCTTCAAGATGGCAGGGAGCCATATTCAAGAAGCCTTGGATGCTGGTGCGGACTGCATGGTGACCCCTTGTCCGTTGTGTCATCTTAATCTGGATTCCCGTCAACCGGAGGTAGAAAAGGTGATTGGGCGTCAATTAAGGTTACCAGTATTGCATTTACCCCAGTTAGTTGCCCTAGCCCTAGGGGTTAGTCCAAAGCAACTGGGTTTAGAACGGCACGTGGTTTCGACCGCACCTGTACTAAAGAAGTTGGGGCATACTTGACTAGTTATAGCGCTACGCGCAAGGGCAAGAGGCAAGAGGCAAAAGTTTACTACAAAAGCGTTTCAGCTTCTATCAATGTCCTAACTTTAATGCGTAGTGCTATATCATATCCCTTATCGGGTAATGGGTAGCTACCTGTAGGGTGGGCAAGGTTTTGCCCACCCTACCCATGTATTCTGTGCGTAAGTCCTGACCTTTTGTTTTTGCCAGACACATTTTCAAGAGAAAAGCACCCCCTCGGGGGTGCCTCATCAGTTACCATCAACAGCAGCCAACTGCTGATGGAGGGATTTCAGTCTCAACTATAAACCGTTGTATCTAAGCTGATGCTTCGGTTTCAACCGGGTAAACGCTGACTTTTTTTTGGCTTTTACCCCTTCTTTCAAAAGTGACTATGCCATCAGCTATTGCAAATAGGGTGTCATCACCACCGCGACCAACATTGGTACCAGGGTGAAACTTAGTACCTCGCTGACGTACCAAAATGTTGCCAGCCTTGACAAACTGACCACCGTAGCGCTTGACCCCTAGGCGTTTGGAATTAGAGTCACGACCGTTACGAGTACTTCCTGTTCCTTTCTTATGAGCCATAATGTTCCTTTATATTTCAGTGTTTGTACGGGAATTTTGAGGGAATTTTGCCCTATCCACAGGTCTGAAAGATAAAAATAACATACCTATCAAACTGCAGAGGATGGGAATCACGCTCCTAGGGTGTGTCTTCTTGCCTCGGAGATCCCCCGTTGGTCCCCCTTAAAAAAGGGGGACTTTGACTATGGCTCCCCCCTTTTTTAAGGGGGGCTGGGGGGGATCTAAATCTTGCGGAAAACTTTGAAAACACGCCCTAATTAGTTTCCATATTAGTTTCCATCCCTACCGCTATGGCATAGGGGGTTTCCACTGGGGAGCTGATCCAAGCATCCTTACCCATCATCTAAACTATTCCGGATTAACTATTCCGGAGCAGTTTCAGCCGTTTCCTGAGTTGCCGGTGCTTCAGTTGCTGCTGCTTCAGGGGCAGTTTCTGCTGAGACTGGTGTTTCCTCTGCTTTGGACACCGAGGCGAGCACAGAACCATTCATACTAATAGCATCAATCATCAGACGGGTTTTTTCCTGTCTGTGTCCCCGCTTCTTACGGGTTTTCTTCTTGGGCTGCATTTTGTAGACGATGATTTTGCGATCGCGAAAGTGTCGCATCACCGTTCCTTGTACGGTTGCTCCTTCAACTAAGGGCTGACCGATGCTGATTTCACCATCATGATTAACGAACAGGACTTTGTCGATGGTGACATTTTGCTCTGGTTCAACGTGCAGTAATTCGATGTCGTAAAAGCGACCCGGTTCGACTCGCAGTTGCTTGCCACCAGTTTCGATAATTGCGTAGGTCATGGATTTGTTTTTCTAGAGTTGCCGTACAGGTAGCTGGTTAGTGTTTGTTCCGATGGATAGGATTTCTTGCTTGTGCCAGCTTTTGTTATGCCTTCACCTGATCCGAGCAGGAATCGACACGTAATCTATTATTATCTTTGATTAGTTAGTCTTTGTCAAGACCATAACCGTGAATCTTGACAGCAAATCTAGCACTAGGGTAACCTTACTACTGATTAGATTTGGTGTCCAGTTTTTGGTAAGTCCTGGTAAATTTGTAAAGAAGTATTGCTAAAAGACGTTGACACTAAATCCTATTTTTTTCAATTTACCCACTTTAGCTGTAGCAGCAAACAACTCGGTTCTAACTCACCTCACCGGTATTGTTAACCAAATCTTAAATGGCATATCTAATGTACTCTTCTTTAGCATCAGTGGTATGCCACTGATTGTCTTGTGGCTAGTCTGTGGTAGCCTATTCTTCACCTTCCGGATGAACTTCATCAACATCTGGGGATTTCGACACGCCATTGATATAGCCTTAGGCAAATACGAGCAACCCAACCAAAACGGTGAAATCTCTTCCTTTCAAGCTCTATCAACTGCCCTATCCGCTGGTGTTGGACTCGGTAGCATTGGCGGTGTTGCTTTTGCCATCAGTATCGGAGGACCAGGAGCTGCGTTATGGATGACCCTTGCCGGGTTATTGGCCATGAGCAGTAAATTTGTAGAATGTACCCTGGCTCAAAAATATCGAGTGGTCAGACCAGACGGAACCATAGCTGGTGGTCCAATGTATTACCTCTCGGCTGGTTTAGCGGAAATGGGATATCAAAAACTCGGCAAAATTGTGAGCCTCGTATTCTGCATCTTTGCCATTGCTGGGTCATTTGGTGGTTCAAGCATGTTTCAAGCTAACCAATCCTTTGAAGTAATGGCCAGCGTAGTCCCCTGGCTGATTAATCGAGGCTGGGTTTATGGCTTAATTATGGTTGGCCTAGTGACATTGGTGATTATTGGTGGCATTCAACGTATTGGCTTAGTGGCTGGTACCATCGTACCCGTCATGTGTGGGATCTACATTTTGACATCCCTCTGGATTCTGATTGTCAATTTTTCCAGCATCCCATCTGCAATCGAAACTATTGTGACAGAAGCCTTGTCTCCCCAAGCCGTTGAGGGAGGTTTGATTGGGGTGTTAGTACAGGGATTAAGGCGTTCAACCTTTACTAATGAGGCAGGTATTGGTACATCTGCCATTGCTCACGCCGCTGCCAGGACTGAGGAACCAGTGCGGGAAGGCATTATAGCCCTACTCGAACCTTTTATTGTTACTGTGGTCATCTGCAATATGACTTCTTTAGTAATAGTCATCACTGGAGTATACAAAAATTCTGAGTTTGCTGAGTTCGGTGGTGCCGAAATGACCGCCGCTGCTTTTGGTAGTGTCATTAGTTGGTTTCCCATCCTCCTAGCAATATCTGTGTTCTTTTTTGCTTTCTCTACTATGATTTCATGGAGTTACTATGGTGAAATATGTTGGGATTATTTGTTTGGTTCGAGAACGTTAATTGTCTACAAATTATTATTTTTAATCACCATCTTTATTGGAGCTGTGGCTAACCCAGAAGCAGTCATTAATTTCAGTGATAGTATGCTTCATGCTATGGGTTTACCTAATCTTTTCGGTGCTTACTTCCTCTGTAGCAAAGTAGCCACTGAACTTAAAGACTATATGGATCGCTTGAATTCTGGGAAAATAGTTCCCGTAACTCAATCTTCTTAGAAGATTAGTATTTATAATTTTTTTAAACAAGCCATAGGAGTCAATAATCTATGAGCTTATTTGCCACCGACCGTGTACTTGTACCCATTGATTTTTCTGAAACCTCCTTTGAGGCATTAGCAAAAACTATAGACTTTGTCAAGGATGCATCTCATATATACGTTATCCATGTTCTCCCCCCTCTCAACCCTGCTGAACCGGGAGTGATGTGGCGTACAGTAGATAACCAGACTCGTAAATCCCATGTGGAAAAGGTACTTTCTGACAGATTCAAGGAACCTCAATACGAAGGAATCCATGTCCACATCACCATCGGAAATCCTGCCTCAAACATCATCGACTACGCCAGGGAACAAGCCATTGATCTGATTGTGATCCCATCTCATGGCTACACTGGTCTGAAACGATTTGTTTTGGGGTCAGTAGCTGAGCGAGTCGTTCGATTTGCCCATTGTCCAGTGCTGGTTCTGCGACGGTAAGTCTAACAGTGATTAAATTTTTTTAATTTGGTTTGGGGCATTCTGGGGAAAATATAGAAAATAGATTTAAGATCAGATTTAATATCTCTTTATATTGAAAACTCTAGGGTTCAATCATAATGAAGTGCTATCTTGCAGCTGCCATTCAAATGACTAGCTCCCCTGACCTAGAACAAAACCTAGTCCAGGCAGAAGAACTGATCGACCTAGCCGTGCGTCGTGGTGCTGAGCTGATTAGCTTACCAGAAAACTTTTCTTTTCTTGGTACAGAGGAAGACAAAATTACTCACGCTGATGCGATCGCAGAGCAAAGTGAACAATTCATCAAAACTATGGCGCAACGGTTCCAAGTCACTATCCTTGGTGGTGGCTTTCCGGTACCAGTGGGTAGTAGTAAAGTCTACAATACTGCCCTACTCATCGGTTCGAGTGGCAATGAACTAGCTCGCTACCATAAGGCTCATCTATTTGATGTTAACCTTCCTGATGGGAATACCTATCGAGAATCAGAGACAGTTAAGGCTGGAACTGAACTACCCAAGGTCTACCCGTCCCCAGAATTCGGCAATTTGGGACTCTCTGTGTGTTATGATGTTCGATTCTCGGAACTCTACCGACACTTATCCCAGAATGGAGCGGATGTATTGTTTGTGCCTGCTGCCTTCACCGCTTACACTGGCAAAGACCATTGGCAGGTTCTGCTCCAAGCTAGAGCCATAGAAAACACCTGCTATGTGATTGCCCCAGCCCAAACTGGTCGTCACTATGCCATGCGCTACACCCATGGTCATGCGATGATAGTGGACCCTTGGGGGGTGATCTTGGCAGATGCTGGAGACACACCAGGAGTTGCGATCGCAGAAATTGACCCAAACCGTCTCCAACAAGTCCGCCAACAGATGCCTTGTCTAGAACACAGAGTCTTTGTTTGATTAGTTCTTAGTCTTAATTAACCTGAGTTCTAGATAAAGTTGGTTATGTCGAACTCAGGTCATCACTAAGAACTAACTACTAATGACTAGCAACAGCCACAGCAGATTGAGGCCAACGCCCTACGGCTTGACCGATTACCGCCATTTCTTTCACCAACTCATCAAACCGATTCGGTGTCAAGGATTGTGGTCCATCAGACAGAGCTTTAGCGGGGTTGGGGTGAACTTCGATCATCAACGAGTCAGTTCCAGCTGCGATCGCAGCTTTTGCCATAGCTGGAACATAATCAGACTTCCCTGTGCCGTGACTGGGGTCAATCATAATCGGCAAGTGAGTTAGGAGTCGTAAGACTGGCAGTACTGAAAGATCTAGGGTATTCCGGCTGTATTTACGGTCAAATGTCCGAATTCCCCGTTCACAAAGAATCACATTAGAATTGCCCGCTGCTAGGATATATTCAGCAGCCATCAACCACTCATCAATAGTTGCTGACATGCCCCGCTTCAGGAGTACTGGCTTATCTTGAGCCCCCACTTTTTTCAGTAGGGCAAAGTTCTGCATATTACGGGCACCCACTTGCAGAACATCCGCTACCTTACCAATTTTGTCCACATCAGCAGTGTCCATCACTTCGGTAATGATGCCCAAGCCACTTGCTTCCCGTGCCTTGGCTAGCAAATCCAAGGCACTTTCGCCATGACCCTGGAACGAATAGGGGGATGTCCGGGGTTTGTAGGCACCTCCCCGCAGGAACTTGGCTCCTGATGCCTTAACCCTGCGTGCTGTTTCGACGATCATTTCCTCGTTTTCCACGGAGCACGGACCAGCAACAATCACCAAGGGATGGTGTTCACCGAATACCACTGGCCCATTGGGCGTTGGCACTAGCACCTCACTGGCTTCCCCATGACGATACTGACGGCTAGCCCGTTTAAACGGTTGCTCTACCCGCAGTACCTGTTCTATCCACGGACTAATTTCCTGAATTTGTAGGGGGTCTAAAGAAGCGGTGTCACCAACTAGACCCAACACTACTTTATGCTTACCAACAATTTTTTCTGGAGTCAGCCCCCATTGGCTCAATTCTTGGCTAAGGCGAGTCACCTCGACTTCTGGAGAGCCTACCTTCATGACTACTATCATAAAAAAAATCCTCGTGAGTTTATAAACCCCGCGTCTCATGACCGGGGATGAAAAACGAGCCGACTAAGAGCCGATTAATTTGTTGTACATCTAAACAAGGATAATTCTAAGGCTTAAACCCAAGATTTCCGTTAGAGTGTCTAATACAACTAGATTCTTAACAGCTTAGGGATTTTAGCCCCAGTCAGGGAATGTGGGTCGGAGATGGTCGAGTTCCTACCCTTTGCTGTTGACAGAGTACTTTCTTATTCTATAGAACACTTTCTGGCTCTATATATGCCTTTTTGACTTATATTTATATTTCAATAGTCGCGATATCTGCTTGAACCAAAATTTTGATCAAATTACCCTTGTAGAATCTTGGATTTAGGCGGAAGAACGCAAAAAATATAACTAATTAATATAACAATATGTTAATTAACATAACAAATTACTTGCCCAGGTTAGTTAGGAAGCGAAAAAGTGCTTCCTACCTGGTAACCTTATCCCCAAACTGAGACCATAGGCTCCCCAAAGGGTTAACTCTTCGTCTTAGCAGCACGCCATGCTGATGTCAATCTGCCTAGGTTAGTGCTGAACTCTTGCCAACCAAAAAAAGTTCCTGGTGTATCTTCCTCCCACGAAGCAGATAGAAGACCATAGCTCAACCCCAACACACCTAGACCAAAGCATCCCATACTCACCATAATCACTGCCACATGGGGTAACTCTACCCCAACCTTTGTGATCAATAAATAGCTAACCACAAATGTAGCTATCCCTAAGAAACTGGGAATACCACACATTAGAGCCATCCGACGCACCATCCGTTTACTGACCACATCTGGGATTGCCATTGAGTCATTTGAGGCAGCCGTTGGCTTATCTTGCTTCTTCTGTTGCTTCTTCTCTTGCTTGACAGTAGTTTTACTGGGTTTTTCCTTAGGAGTAGTTTGGGGATTTGTTGATGAATTTTGGGCTTTAGGGTTCTTTTTGCGCTTTTGACGTGGTTCAAAAGGCAATCGCTCCCGTGACGGTTCAGTAGACATAAACTTTTTTCCACTAGGGTCCGTTCAACTAGGGTCTAACCCCGAATACCTAAGCGCTCAATCAATTTTTGATACCGTTGTTGATCGTCTTGACGAATATAGCTAAGTAAGCGCTTGCGGCGACCGATCATCTTCAATAATCCCCGTCTAGACGAGTAATCTTTTTTGTGGCTTTGTAGATGGAGACTTAATGTATTGATACGCTCAGTCAGGATAGCCACTTGCACCTCTGCCGAACCAGTGTCAGTTTCATGAACCTGGTAGCCATTAATAATTTCAGTTTTACGTTCTTGAGTTAGACTCATCGATAAAGTTTAATTAGTATAAGTCAACAGTTTTCTATTCTATCACCATCAAGAAGGGATTCAATCCACCGACGGTGGGGGATTTTGATGGTTAGCTGAACGCCGCCTATCTAACCACTGTTGTAGGATAATAGCAGCAGCGTGACGGTCAATCAGTCCTTTATTTTGGGTAAGCGATCGCTTACTCGCCTTGAGTCTGGATTCAGCCTCCCAAGAGGTAAGCCGTTCATCCATATACTCTACCGGCAGCTGGAGTGCTGCTGCTAATCGCGTCGCCAATTTTTGCACCTTTCGTGCCTGGAAACCCAGAGTCCCATCCATCGAATAAGGCAAACCTACCACCAGTACCTGCACTTCTCTGGTTTCAACTAAATCTCGCAGTTGGTCAACATCCCGTTGAAAGGAGGTACGTTCAATGGTAGTTAAACCAGTAGCAATCAAACCCGTCCCATCACAACCCGCCACACCAATACGTTTGCTTCCCAAATCCAATCCCAGTGCTGAAATTCTTTCCATAACTTAAGCTCCTATGCTATCCATTTTTAGTCAAAGAGCGAATTTGGGGAATGGCACATTAGGTATGGGGCATCTGTAAATTAGCTTTTATAACCCAAGTGGGGATAACTAACTACTTCTGCGGTGAAGATTTAACTGACACCCTCTCCTCTTGAGAGACTACACTGGAGGACTGGGAAACCCCAATGGAGACCTTTTTTACCTTAGCACGGTGTTTCTTCGATGGGGATTGTGACCAGGATATGCGGCTGGGGATTGGAGTTCGAGCTGGCTGTAGCCCCTGAAGCACATCAGATAACTCAAAAGTAACAGACTTGGTTTCCCGCAACTTATGCCAGACGGAACGGGACATCAGCAGAGTATGCTCAATCCGTTCTGCTCCCAGCTGAGCTAGATACTCTTCCTGCTCAGCTTGATAGTCAGCCGTTGCCAGATTTAGGGATTGGGAAGGCAGTTTTTGAGCAATCCGTGCTATCTGAGACAGTAACTCTGGATATAGGTAATTGTAGGCTGGATGAACTGTTAACTCAGCTGAGTTGGTACGGTTACCATCACGGCACAGTCGCAGCCGAAAATAGCCAACGGCGACTTTACGCTGTGGTTCAAATACATAGGCACTGATTACTTCAGTATGATTTAGCCACTGCCACAGTGAATCAATGATTTTCCGTGACATACTGGTTTGAAAATCCTGAATATGGCGGTCAAAAACCTTACGCACTATTGGTGGCATTGATGCCGTATCCAGCTGATAGAGCAACTGAGCATCTGCGTTACTGACAGGCAACAGGTTCGGCAAATCTGGTTCACGAACCGCCAATTTTTCCAGCAGTTTTGGCTCAATCGCCCAATAGGTCATCTGAGCTAGGGGCTGGAATCCGTTTTGCCGATACAGAGCCAGTGAACTTTTATGATTGATATTGACTTCCAATAACCAAGTTCGCGCTTGCCAAATTTTTTCAAAGCAATAGCGCAACAGAGCCGAGCCAATGTCTCGAGTTGCCAGGGTGTTACTTACTAGAGGAGTGTTGGCATCAACTAACACCTGCTCCACCCGCCAAGTACTACGGGTGTGATTAAATGGGGAAATTTTGATCAGTCCGCGCAGCTGTTGGAGTTGCTCAGCCACATAGATACAAAAACTGTACTGGTAGGGGTTGGGAAACCAACTCAAAAACTTCAGCAACCAATACCAGCGTCTAACTTGCTTAAGTGGCTGTTGGTCAACTGATGGGCAGATCTTACTCTGCTCATCAGTTGCCTGTTGCAGTAGCTTCTCAATTGCTGCCAAATCATGGTATTGAAATGGGCGGATCAAATTCTTCGGGTTTTCCGAGACAGGTGAAGTCATTTTGGGTACGGATGCCATGAAGCTGCTCGCTCTGTTTGACCCATGTTCTTGCGCTGTAACCTACATTTGCAAGACTAGGGTTACTGCCAATATATTAGCTATTTTCCCATCATCCCAGTTGTAACAAGAGATATAACTAATATTAGGTGCGCTCTTACCATTAATAATTAAATTTGCCGAAAGGTGCGCTAACGGGCGCGCACCTCAAGTTGTGTTCATGGGATTAACTCCACCAGTGGGACTGTTGAGTGTTAAGTGTTAATCCTTAACCGTAAGTCAAGGGTCAACACTCAACATAGTCTCAACATAGGTAAGCTATCAGCTAAAGGCCTTTGGCCACGGGTGCGCGTTCAGCTATGGGCCTGTGGCCACAGTACTTGAGGTGCGAACAGCTTTTGAATCAAATAACTTGACCGCTGACCGCTGAGTGCTTACCAACATAGTCTCAAGGTAGTATACTTAGCCCCTATCTAGGTATTGTAAGGCTTAGTCTTCATCCATTATTTTCCCTTTGTCTACCCGTTCTAACTGCCACAGAATTTGATTACCTTCACGCCTGACCCTGGACACAACCCAGTTGCGCCAAGACCAGTGGTTCCCCCGACTGGTGACAGCGCTGGCGTTGACATCCATTAAATCCGCCAGTTCAGAACTACTAATCAGGTAGCCTTGGCTGGCAATTTCATCTGCGATGTGTAGAGTTTCTACCAGATTACGCAGTTGAGCAACTCTCACCTCGCGGGGTAATTCGTCAGTAGTACTAACAGAAGAAGAAATAGCTGATTCCATAATTAAAACAGAAGATGATATATATCGATGAGGTGGAAATGCTCGATTATATAGTTTACGTAAGCTAACCGATCAGTCAGTAGTATGGGAATCTGATATCCCTGTTACTATCTTTGGTGAAAGATTACCACCGAAGATAAAGGTTTAACAAAACCCTCTCTCCAGCAATCCCTCATAAGACCCTTATCTGTCTTGCCTAAAATTAAAACACTATTAGCTAAACCGTGAGAAGCCCCGCACAATACCTGATAGGGTAAGTGTCGTATGGGAAGCGCGGGGCAAGGGTCGGAACGTCGAAATGCCAATGCGATATACTACCGATAGTAGGGAAAAACAAATTAAGAGCTAACCGCCACCTACGTGCCTGTACCTTTACAACCTGGAATATGGGGTGACCTTCAGAAAAAACTTGATAGTTTGAGTTATCTGTGGATGGGTAAAATTCCAGCAGTACTTTGGTTAATGAACTTTTTTTGTATTGTTCCGGCGGGTCGGGGCATCCCGGAGGCGAAACCTTAGAAGAGGGCAGCCTTAATCATAAAGTTTTAACCCTTTACCCATAGCCGACTAACCATAAAGGCCAGAGACGCGCGCCTTAGACAGGGTCGCCTTATAACAATAGCCTTAACCCTTTTACCCATAGCCTGCCGACCATAAAGGCGACCCTGTCTTACGGTAACTTCAAACCCTCTTCTTGCGGTAACTTCTGACCGTGTCGTTAATAAAGTAACCCGTGTAACCTAAGCAGTAGCTGGTGTTGGTAAGAAGCCCGCACTGTCCCGTGCTTGGCAGCGTCGGGAGTATGTCACTAAAACACTACTAGACCAATCCGGTAAGCCCCCCACAGCAGAAAGTCGTGAGCTACGAACCCCTACATCACAAATATCGTCCCCAGAGATTTGCGGATTTAGTGGGGCAAGATGCGATCGCAAAAACCCTAACCAATGCCATCGAGAGTGAGCGCATTGCCCCTGCCTATTTGTTTACTGGCCCTAGAGGTACGGGAAAAACCTCTTCGGCACGGATTTTAGCTAAGTCTCTCAACTGTCTCAAGAGTCCTTTGCCAACTCCATTTCCTTGTGGTGAATGTCACGTCTGCCGTGAGATCGCTGGTGGTTTATCCTTGGATGTGACTGAGATGGACGCAGCTAGTCATACCGGTGTAGATAAGATCAGGGAAATCATTGAACGGGCTCAATTTGCCCCAGTCCAGTGTCGCTACAAAGTGTATGTGATCGATGAATGCCATATGCTTAGTACCGCAGCCTTCAACTCCCTTCTCAAAACCCTGGAAGAACCGCCGGAGCGGGTAGTCTTCATCTTGGCTACCACAGACCCTCAACGGGTATTACCCACCATTATTTCCCGCTGCCAACGTTTTGATTTTCGCCGCATTCCCCTAGAGGCAATGGTGTCTCATCTGAAGGCTATTGCAGTTAACGAAAATATCGCTATTACACCAGATGCCTTAACCCTAGTGGCACAAGTGGCTCAAGGGGGGCTCCGGGATGCAGAAAGTTTGCTAGATCAACTGAGTTTGTTAGATGAACAGGTCACGGTAGAGCAGGTTTGGGATTTAGTGGGGGCAGTACCTGAACAAGACTTGCTGGCATTGCTAAACGCGATCGCATCTTCTGAAGCAGTAGCAGTACTAGAACAATGTGGCTATCTGATCGATAGAGGTCGAGAGCCCCTAGTTATCCTACAAAATCTCGCTAGCTTCTACCGAGATTTGTTGATTGCTAAAACTGCTCCTGCTCGTAATAATTTATCAGCCATCACCCTTCCAACCTGGCAGAAGCTGTGTGAGTTAGCTAAACAGCTTGATGTGGAGAGTATTTTACA